>CAYHSQ010000007.1:0-17912 GCA_964359365.1 uncultured Candidatus Saccharibacteria bacterium
CCTACCGTATCATCGACTTCAAACAAGATCGTTTTGATATTCCATCTAAAATCGAACACATCGAATACGACCCATACCGCACCTGCTTCATCGCCCGCGTCGTTTACGCCGATGGCAAGCGCACTTACATTTTAGCTACTAAAAATATGAAAGTAGGCGACACCGTTATCACTAGTAACACCGCCCCTAAAAATCCTGGCAACCGCATGGCTTTAAAAAATATTCCTGTTGGTTATCAAGTTTGTAATATTGAAATTCACCGTGGTGCTGGCAGCAAATTAGCCCGCTCCGCTGGTTCTTATGTGGAAATCTTAGCTCACGCTAACGGCTACACCGACCTTAAAATGCCTTCTCGAGAAATCCGTAAAGTTTCCTCTGAAAGCTTAGGCACTATTGGCCAAATGTCTAACGACGAATGGGGCTTGGTTTCCATCGGTAAAGCTGGTCGCAACAGATGGCTTGGTATTCGTCCAACCGTCCGCGGTACAGCTATGAATGCCGTCGATCACCCATACGGTGGTGGTGAGCAGAGACAACCTCGTGGTACCAAACGTCCTAAGACGATGTGGGGTAAAGTCACTGGTGGTAGAAAGACCAGAGACCATAAGAAATATTCTAATAAGCTTATCGTAAAGCGCCGCACTAAAAAAGCTAAAAAATAATTATGAGCAGAAGTTCTAAAAAGGGACCGTTTGTTGATCCAAAGCTTTTAGCTAAGATCGTCAAGGCCGGACCAAATTCAAAAATAGTCATCAATACCTACTCTAGAGCCTCAGAAATTTGTCCAGAAATGGTTGGTTTTACTATGGGTGTGCATAACGGCCGCAAGTTTTTACCAGTTTTCGTTCGCGAAGAAATGGTAGGTCACAGACTCGGTGAATTTTCTTTAACTAAGACTTTCAGTAAGCATGGTGGTAAGATGCAAAAAGAATTAGAATTAAAGGCCGCCGACACTGCCAAAGCTGCTGCTCAAGCCGCTAAAGCTAGCACCGGTAAAAAATAATTAACATCATGAAACAACTAGCTACTGCAAAATTAAATCATCTCCATATCGCCCCCAGAAAAGTCCGTGGCGTTGCCGACCTCATTAGAGGATTAAGAGTCAACGAAGCCGAGGCTCAGTTAATCGCAATCAATAGGCGTCCAGCTCCAGAGTTATTAAAATTACTCCGCTCCGCCGTTGCCAACGCTCGCAATATCGAAAAAAGCATCAATGTCGAACATCTTTTTGTTAAGAGCATTCAAGTTGATGGTGGCCCAATGATGAAGCGTATCATGCCTCGCGCCATGGGTCGTGGTTACATGATTCAGAAAAAGATGAGCCATGTCAGCCTATCTTTAGACGACAACAAGGAGCAGAAAGCTAGTCGTTTCAATTTCGTTAAAACCGCTACCAATAAAGTAGCTAAAGCCGAAAAGAAAACCGCCGCCAAGGCCACCAAAAAAGCTAAGCCGGAATCTACTAAGGCTAAGGGCGAAGAAAAACCAGGCGCAGTAAAAAGATTTTTCCAAAGAAAATCTGCTTAATTAATTTAAATTTATTATGGGACAAAAAATTCGACCATTTTCATTAAGACTAGGTATCGTCAACGATTGGAAATCTCACTGGTTTGCCAAGAAGGGTATTTTCCGCGATCTTTTAGCCGAAGACACCATTATTCGCACCATCGTTAACGACAAAATCAAAGCGGCGAGCATTATTAAGATTACTATCGACCGTAATTTAAACGACTGCAAAGTTTTAATTAAAGTTGCAAGACCCGGTTTGGTTATCGGCCGTGGCGGTAAAGGCATTGAGGATCTCACTAAGTTAATTAATAAAAAAATCAACGAACTTTATAAAGAAAAGGGGATTAAGAAAAAAGCTGCGGTTAATATCACTATCGATGAATTAAGACGCTTCGAAGTTGCTGCCGCTAACATTGCTCAAAACATCGCTTGGGATCTTGAGAAAAGATTGCCTTTCCGAAGATTAATGAAAAAGAATATCGAGTTAGCCATGCAAAACAAAGATGTTCAGGGTATTAAAATCAAATTAGCTGGTCGCTTAAACGGCTCTGAAATCGCCCGCTCGGAACACCTCTCTCAAGGCAAACTCCCACTACAAACCTTGAGAGCCAATATCGACTACGCCGACCGCACTGCCTTCACTACTTACGGCACCATCGGTATCAAGGTTTGGATTTATAAAGGTGAAGTTTTTGAAAAGAAAGTTCCAGTAAGAAAATAAATATATGTTAGTTCCAAAGAAAGTAAAACATCGTAAATGGCAAAAAGGGCGCTCTAAGAAGCGCACCGTTGAAACAAGAGGCACCACTATCGCCTTCGGTAGCTTTGGCTTGAAAGCTGAAGGAGCCGCTTGGATCACCAGCAAACAAATCGAAGCCGCAAGACGCGCTATTACCAACTCCTTAAAAAGAGAAGGTACTCTCTGGATCCGTATCTTCCCCGACAAACCAATTACCCAAAGACCACCTGAAGTTACTATGGGTGGAGGTAAGGGTGCAGTTGATCACTACGTTTTCCCAGTAAAGCCAGGTCGCATGCTTTTTGAACTCGATGGCGTCACCGCCGTCAAAGCTAAAAAAGCTTTTACCGTCGCCGGTCACAAACTACCTATTAAAACCCGCGTAGTTGCCAAGTAATATGAAACACAAAGATTTTATAAAAAATTTAAGAGGTATGGGCGAAGTAGAACTTGTTAAAGAAGTAAAAGACAAAAAAGAGAAACTCTGGCAGATGATGCAAGATCTAAAACTAGCCAAATTGAAGAACACTTCCGAATTGAGCTTGATTAAAAGTCAAATTGCTGGTATTTTAACTGTTATTAAAGAAAAGCAACATGGAACCAATTAAAACCCCAAAAAAGCGAAGAATAAACGGTGTGGTCGTTAGCGACAAAATGCAGAAAACCGCCGTCGTTGAGGTGACCTATTTGAAGAAGCACCCTAAGTATCTCAAGTACTTTAAGACTACTCAAAGGTTTAAAGCACATGACGAAAAAGGTGAATATCATGTTGGTGACAAGGTTGTCATGGAAGAGGGTCGACCACTTTCTAAAACCAAACGATTCGTTATCGTAGCTCGCGTTTAAATATATGATTCAAGAAAGATCCATCATTAAAGTAGCCGATAACAGCGGCGCTAAAGTCATTAGAGTCTTCAGACTTTTAGGCGGCAGTCGCAGAAGATACTCCCGTTTGGGTGATATTGTGATCGCCTCCATTCAAGAGGCCGAGCCACGCAAAGCTTTAAAGAAAAAAGAAATCGTTAGATGCGTCATCGTCCGCACCGCCGCCCCCATCAGAAGATCCGATGGCTCATATCTAAGATTCGACGAAAACGCAGTAGTTATCATCAATGATAAAAAAGAACCTAAAGCTACTCGTATCTTCGGCCCTATCCCAAGAGAAATTAAAGAAAAATACGACAAGGTTTTCTCTCTAGCTGAAGAAATCGTCTAACATTCAGCCAACCCCCACTGTCATCCCGGAGTACTTATCTTGGATACAGTTCAAAATTATTTATTATAAAAATTATGAAACTAAAGAAAGGTGACACAGTAAAATTATTAAGCGGCAAAGACTCCGGCAAAACCGGCAAGGTGCTTTTGATTGACCGAGAAACCCAAAGAATCGTTGTCGAGGGCGTCAACATGAGAAAGAAGCACCTGAAGCCTCGCCGTCAGGGAGAAAAAGGTGAAATGGCTCACAAGCCAGGCACTATGAATATTTCCAACGCTATTTTAATTTGTCCCTCTTGTGGCAAACCCACTCGAGTTGGTTTCAAAGTTGAAGGGTCACTCAAATCAAGAATTTGTAAAAAATGCCAAGTAAAAATTTAAAAAATACCTTAGATAAGGTTGTCATCAACACCGGCGTCGGCAGACTTTCTTCAACCCCTTCATTCGAAGAAAAGGGTTTAAAAGAGATCATCAACGAATTCAGCTCCATCACTGGCCAAAAGCCATCCACTCGAGCTGCTAAAATTTCTATCGCTGGTTTTAAGTTGCGTTCTGGCAGTATCGTTGGCTTAAAGGCTACCTTGCGAGGATCACGTATGAAAGAATTTGTAACTAAATTAAATTCTGTAGTCATTCCTCGCTTAAGAGACTTCCGCGGTATCTCTCTTGGCAATATCGACACTAATGGCAATCTTTCTATTGGCTTCAAAGAACACGTTGTATTCCCAGAAGTGTCTCAAGAAAACACCAAAGTTAACTTTGGCCTTCAAGTTACCTTCGTTCCTAAATTCCAAGATTATAATTCCGCCCTTACTCTTTACCGAGAATTAGGCGTTCCATTAAAAAAAGAGGCTGAGCCTACTAAGAAAAAGAAATAATAAAATCATATGGCTAAATTATCAGTTACATTAAGAGCTAAAAAGACCCCAAAGTTTTCTACTAGAATTGTTAGGCGTTGTTTCCGCTGCGGCCGAAAGCACGGCTTCATGAGAGAGTTTGGTATTTGTCGTATCTGCTTCAGAGAAATGGCTGGTCGTGGTGAGATCCCTGGTGTTAAGAAAGCTAGTTGGTAAAAAAATATGTATACAAAAGTTTTAAATCAAATTAAAAACGCTCAGGCCGTTAAGAAAGAAAATGTTAAGGTCCCTTATTCTAAAATGGATATGGAGATTTTAGACATTCTTTCAAAGAAAGGTTTTGTGGATAGCGTCTCCAAAAAGGGCCGCCTTCCTCAACGCGTCATCGATATTAAATTAAAATACGAAAATGACCGTCCCGGCATGACCGACTACAGACTCATTAGCAAGCCATCCAGAGCCCTCTATATGGGTTATCAAGATATTAAACCTGTCAAAAACGGCTTTGGTATCGGCGTAATCACCACCCCTAAAGGCATTATGACAACTGGTAATGCCAAGAAAGAAAAAGTAGGCGGAAAAGTCCTATTTGAAATCTGGTAAAAATAATGATACAATAAACCCTAATTTTAAAATATGTCTAGATTAGTCAGAAAACCAATTCCTATTCCAGCCGGAGTAGAAGTAAAATTGGATCATAAGGTAATTAACGTAGTTGGAAAGCTTGGTAAGTTAGAAGTAAAAGTTCTACCTTTAATTGAATGTGAAATTACTCCCGAAGGTGTCCGAATTTGGACCGATAAAAAACATATTCAAGCTCGCGCTAATGTTGGCACGAACGCCTCTATTTTAATGAACGCCTTAGAAGGTGTTTCCACTGGCTATACTAGAGTTTTAAAAATGGAAGGAGTTGGTTTTAAATCTAACGTTGAAGGTAATACTCTCGTTTTAAATGTTGGCTTTTCTCACCCAGTCAGGTTTCCTATTCCAGAAAATATCCAAATCGTAGTAGAAAAAAATACTAAAATCACCCTCACTGGTTTCAATAAAGAGTTAATCGGTCAAACCGCAGCCAAAATTAGAAAAATTAAAAAACCAGAACCTTACAAAGGTAAGGGGATTCGTTACGAGAACGAAATCGTTAGAAGAAAGGCCGGTAAGAAAGCTGCTGGTGCTGCCGCTTAATCCAATCCCCGTCATTCCCGCGGAGGCGGGAATCTAATCAATAACTAACATGAAAAAGATCAGAAAACACAACGAAATTATCAAGAGAAGAGAGGCTCGGGTAAGAGCAAAAGTCAGAGGCACTAGCGAGAGGCCCAGACTTTCAGTCTTCAGAAGTAACACCAACCTCTACTCTCAAATCATCGACGACAGCCAAAATAAAACCTTGGTAGCTGGTTCAACTAAAGAAAATAAATCTAAAACCAACAAAACCAAGGCCGCTGAAATTTTAGGTAAAGATCTTGCCGAAAAAGCCGTTAAAGCTGGTGTAAAGAAAGTCGTTTTTGACCGAGGTAGTTACCGCTATCACGGTAGAGTCAAAGCTTTAGCTGAAAGCTTAAGAACTAACGGTTTAGAATTTTAATTTTATGGAACAACAAGCAAACAACAACAATAGAAGGGGACCGGCCGGTCAAGGTGGCGCCCAAGGTGGTAACAACAACTTCAGAGGCAGAGGTGGTGCTCAAGGTGGTAATCGCCGCAACAACTTCCCTAAGCCAAAAGGGGACGGCTACAAAGATAAAGTTTTAAACATTGGTAGAGTTACTAGAGTTGTCGCCGGTGGTAAAAGATTTAGATTCCAAGCCACCATCGTTATTGGCGATGAAAAAGGCAAAGTAGGTGTTGGCATTGGTAAGGGTTCAGACGTAGTTCAGTCCATCACTAAAGCCAAGTCTGATGCCATGAAGCACATGATCACGATTCAACTCGACAAGAGAACAATCGCCCATGATGTTGACGCTAAATATGGTTCCGCAAGAATCATGATCAAGCGAGCCAGTCCCGGTCACGGCTTAAAAGCTGGTGGAGCCAGTCGCGCAGTCTTAGCTTTAGTGGGTATCAAAGACATTACCGCTAAAACCTTAGGTAGCACGACCAACAAGCTAACTAATGCTATGGCCACCATTAAAGCCCTAAAAACGCTTAAGAAGAAAACTAATAATCAAAAAAATGAGCCAGTTACATCAGCTCCAAAGAGCGAATAAAAATTCAAAAGAGAAACCTCGTGTAGGTCATGGTGGTAAAAGAGGTACTTATTCAGGTCGCGGACAAAGCGGTCAGGGTCAGCACGCTGGTAGAAGAACTAGACCTGCTATCTATGATTTAATGATGCGCCTACCAAAGCTTCGCGGCCGAGGCAGAAACAGCTTTAAATCTCTCACTGGGAAACCAGCAGTTCTCAATCTTAAAGATTTAATGAAACTCAAACCAGAAATCAAAGAGGTGACCGTTACCGTTTTACTCGAAGCAGGCTTAATTAAAAAATCTACTATTAATAAGAGTAGTGGTAAGATTAAGATCTTAAACAACGGCCCAATCAGCCGAAAATTTACCTTCGTGGGTATAACCCTCTCAAAGAAAGCTCAGGAATCTGTTAGTTAATTAAAAATTAAATCGAAAAATAAAAGACTGGTAAACTTACTAAACAATGAATAAAATTTTAAATATTTGGAAAATCGCCGATATTAGAAACAAGGTTTTAGTAGTGACCGGTCTTTTATTTTTCTTCCGTATCTTAAGCTCTATTCCTTTACCAGGCGTAGATCTTTTAAAACTTAAGGCTCTCCTGGCCTCTAGCCAACTCTTAGGCTTTTTAAACGTGTTTTCTGGCGGCTCCCTAGACAACCTTTCGATCGTTATGATGGGTGTTGGTCCATATATTACAGCCACGATCATCATGCAACTCTTAACGATGATCTTTCCAAATCTTAAGAAGCTTTATTATGAGGAAGGCGCCATTGGCCGCGCCAAATTCAACCGCATTTCCAGATACATTACGGTTCCTTTAGCCGCCCTCCAATCCTATGGCTTTTTAAACCTTCTCAACCAACAACAAGTCTTCACGGACTTTAGTTTTAATACCGTTATCACGAGCGTCATCGTGGCAACAGCGGGCAGTATGATCTTAGTCTGGTTAGGCGAATTAATTTCCGAACAAAAAATTGGTAACGGAACCTCCCTTATTATCTTCGCTGGTATCTGCGCCAGTCTCCCACAATCTCTGAAAAAACTTTTCTTAACCTATGACGCTACTATGCTTCCTACCTACATCGTCTTCGGGATCGTAGCCATCTTAGTCATCGCCGGCGTAGTGTTTGTCACAGAAGGAGAAAGAAAAATTCCTATTTCTTACGCTCGCCAAGCTAGAGACGGCAAAACCGGTAGCGTTGATACCTATCTACCATTAAAAGTTAACCAAGCTGGCGTTATCCCAATTATTTTTGCAATTTCAATCTTACTCTTCCCTCAATTCATCGCCCAAATCACCAGCGCCTTCAGTCCTTCTTTTGGCGCCAAAATTAGCTCCATCGTCAATCCGATTTTAAACAATCAATTAATTTACGCTGTTCTTTATTTTATTCTCGTAGTTCTATTTACTTACTTCTACACTTCAATCACCTTTGAACCAAAAGAAGTAGCCCTCAACTTACAGCGTTCGAGCGGCTTCGTTCCAGGTATTCGTCCCGGCGAACCCACTAAAGAATATTTAGAAAGTATTGTTAATAAGATAACTCTTTTCGGCTCAGTCTTCTTAGGCTTGATCGCCATCCTTCCTTTAGTCATTCAATATTTTGCCAACACCAACATTTTAACGATCGGTGGCACCACCCTTCTCATCGTAGTTTCAGTTGCCTTAGACTCCATGCGCCAAATCGACTCCCAGCTAGTCATGCGCGAATACGAGGTGGTATAATCCACTCATGAAAGATTTTAGTGGTCTCACTATTTCATTAATCGGTCGCCCTGGCTGTGGCAAAAGTACTCAGTGCAAATACCTTCACGCCTACTTTGAAGAACTAGGTTACAAAGACATCGTCCACTTTAGTGTCGGCGCCCTTTTTCGAGACCTCGCTGTTAAAGATACCGTCTTCGGTCATTGGGTTAAACAAATTCTAGATGAAGGCGGCTTACCACCTGATTGGATTGCTCTCAGTCTCTGGATTGAGGAATTAAAAAATCGTCTTATTAGAAAAGATCAAATTTTAATTATCGACGGCGCCCCAAGAAGACTTATTGAAGCCGAGGCCTTAGATAATATTTTAAAAGACATTGGTCGTCCCAAAGTCATCCCTATTAATTTAGAAATTAGCGAAGAGGAATCAAGAAGAAGACTAGGTAAAAGAGGTAGAGATTTTGATGATCCTGTCGCTAACGAAAATCGCCTTGGCTGGTTTAACACCAACGTCATTCCTGTTTTTAATCACTGGAAAGATAGTCTGGTGGTCATTGACGGCAATGGCCCCAAAGAAGAAGTTTGGGAGCGCCTTAAAAATGACATTTGCAATTAATAATGATTTATCTAAAAACCGAAAAAGAAATCGCCATAATGGCCCATGGTGGTAAAGTGCTCGCTACCGTTTTAAAAAAATTAGCTGAAGCTGCGAAAGTTGGGGTCAACCTGCAAGATCTCGACGCTCTTGCTTTTAAATTAATGACCGAGGCCCACGGTCAACCAGCTTTTTTAGGTTATCACCCCGAAGGTGCTAAAAAACCCTATCCCTACTCCATATGCACATCTCTAAATGATGTCATTGTCCACGGCCTCCCTAAAGACTACGAATTAAAAAACGGTGACATTTTAAAAATCGACGTTGGATTTTACTATGAAGGTTTCTATACCGATACAGCCACAACAGTCGCTATCGGCGAAATTAGCAAAAAAGATCAAGAGCTCCTCAAAGAAACCGAACGAGCTTTAAGAAAGGGGATTGAGGCTTGTTATCCAGGTCACCACTTAGGTGATATCGGCTACAACATCGAAAAACATCTCAAACAATTCAATCTCATTCCCGTTGAGGGCCTAACTGGCCATGGCATTGGTCGCAAACTTCATGAAGATCCTTATATAATGAATACCGGCCGAAAAAACCAAGGTCTAGTAATCAAGCCAGGGATGGTCTTCGCCATCGAACCCATGACAACAAGAGGCACCAAAGACATCGTCCAAACTAAGGACGAAGCCTACGCTACCAAAAATAGCGAACCCTCATCCCACTTTGAACATACAATTGCTATTACCGAAAAAGGCCCAGTGATTCTCACAAAAATCTAAGCTTGTTTTAGCCAGTAATTTGTGTCAGAATAGATCTAATATTTGAAGATCTAAATAACTATATGGAACAGCAATACCTAACTAAAGAGCGCCTCGAAGCCCTCAAACAAGAATTAGAAGTCTACAAAACTACCCGCCGCATTGAAGTTGCGGATAGATTAAAACGCGCCAAAGAATTAGGCGATCTTTCCGAAAACTCAGAATACTCAGAAGCAAGGGACGAACAAGCCCTAGTGGAATCTAAAATTATCGAACTAGATAATTTAATTCGCACGGCTAAAATTATTACCGCTGATCATGGTGGCTCTGCCGTCCAAGTTGGCTCAAGTGTTGTTTTAGAAAAAGACAAAAAAGAAATTAAATATTCTATCGTTGGTTCTAATGAAGCTCGACCAGAAGATGGCTTCATTTCCAACGAATCACCTTTAGGTAAGGCTCTGATTGGTAAAAAAGTAGGAGACACCGCTATCCTCAAACTTCCTCAAGGAGAGGTCAGTTATAAAATAAAAAACATCCATTAATCTCTAGATTCTAGTTACTAGCTTCTAGATTCTATCCTTATGCTCGAAGACATCATTAGTGATCGTTTAAAAAAATTAAAAAACTTTGAAGCAGCTGGCGTCTCACCATATCCCGAAAAATCTTCCCGTACTCACACCACCCTTCAAGTCCTAGAAAACTTTGACTCATTTAATTCCAATCCAACTACTATCACCGGCCGTCTCACCGGCTTCCGTGATCAGGGCGGCGTTTTTTTTGCCGACATTACAGACGAATCCGGCAAACTTCAAATAGTTGGCAAAAAAGATAATTTTGAAAACTTCGAACTCTATCAAAAAAATCTAGACATTGGAGATTTTATAGAAGCCACGGGCACCACCTTCATCACTAAAAAAGGTGAAAAAAGCCTTGAAATAAAAAACCTAAAGCTTCTCACTAAATCTTTGCGACCATTGCCAGACCAATGGTCCGGTCTAGAAGACATCGAAATTAAATTAAGACAGCGCTATCTCGATGTTTTAACCGACCCTGCCGTTAAAGCTATTTTCTACCAAAAAGCTAAATTTTGGGACGTTATCAGAAATACTCTCAAGGAGAGAGGCTTTTTAGAGCTCGAAATGCCCGTTTTAGAGCCTATTCCAGGTGGAGCTGAGGCAGAACCATTCGTCACCCATCACAACGCCCTAGATACCGATTTTTACCTCAGAATCTCCCTCGAACTTCCTCTTAAAAAAGCCTTAATTGCCGGCTATGAAAAAGTCTTTGAAATCGGCCGCATTTTTAGAAACGAAGGTATCGATGCCGAACACCTCCAAGATTACACTCAATGTGAATTCTACGAAGCATATTCTAATTACGAAGAATTAATGACCTTCGTCGAAAGCCTTTATAAAAAAATCGTTATTGCAGTTACTGGTCAAGAAACCACCACGCTTAAAGATCAAACTATAAATTGGGGTGGCTCATGGCCTAAAGTTACCTATAAAGAAATATTTGAAAAATATGTTGGCCTGAATCTCGATTCCACCTCCGAAGCCGATCTTCTAAAAAAGGCTAAAGCAGAAAAACTAAATCCTGAAAAGGGTATTGGCCGAGGACGCTTAATCGACCTTCTTTATAAAAAATTAGCGAGACCAAATATCATCCAACCAACCTTCCTCATTAATCCACCGGTAGAACTAGAACCTCTCGCAAAAATCAAAGCCGATGAAGCAAGTAAGGTTTGTCGTATGCAGGTTATCGCTTGTGGCACAGAACTTGGCAAGGGCTTTTCTGAACTCAATGACCCAATAGATCAGAGGGCTCGTTTTGAAGCCCAAATGAAGCTCAGGGAAAAAGGAGACAAAGAAGCCCAAATGCTAGACGATGAATTTCTCACCGCCCTAGAATTTGGCATGCCCCCAGCCTCAGGCTTCGGTCTCTCCGAAAGACTTTTCGCCATTCTCATAAACCGCCCAATCCGAGAAACCGTCTTCTTTCCACCAATGAAGCCTAGAGGTAATTAGATATACAGCCCGTCATTCCCGTTTTTACGGGAATCTTCACCTAATTAAAATAATAAAAATCCCGCAGCCACCGAGCTCGGGATTTTTTATTCTGGCAAAGGCTTAATAATCGCCTTAATAATAAAAATAATAAAAAGATTGGCGATCACGTGAGTTGCTATTGTGATAAAAATTGGCTGAGTCAAAATTCTAATTTTCTTAAACCAACCCTCAAACCCCCTTGGTGCTAAAATTAAAAATTCATAAAAAATCAAAAAATTCATCATCATGCCAGTACAAAAGAATGCCCAGCCGTAAGTGTGATCCATCGACCAGACGCAGGCCGAAATAATCGATCCCAAAATACTAATCAAAACTAAAATTACAGCTGCCCAAATCGCCTTAATATTCAAATGCATTACCGAAAACAAATAAAGTAAAATTGGAAATCTGAAAATTAATTCCTCAGTGATCGATCCCAAAACCACAAAATTCCACATACAATAAGACCAACTCAAAGCATTGATATACAAATGAATCGACTTCGCATCCTGATCATCAAACTTTCCCACAAAAAATTTTACCGAAATAATTCCTAAAATAATGAAAAGCGCGATAATCCAAACAGCCGATCTTCTCATGGTCCACTCCTTTCTAAACCATTTCCTTTCGAATCTTTTTATTATAGAATCAGGGAACTAAAGCTAAATTACCATGAAATTTAAAAAATTCAAGACATGGGTCGAAATCAGCTCTCAGAATATTTTCTGGAATATTAAAGTTATTCGATCACTTTTAAATAAAAAAACTAAGCTTTTTGCCGTCGTTAAATCCAATGCCTACGGTCACGACCTCGAACTTTTTTCCAAACTCATCGAAACCAAAGTCGACGGCTATTGCGTCGACTCCGTGCCAGAAGCTGAAAAACTCCGTGCTGCTGGCATCAAAAAATTTATTCTAGTTTTAGGCCCCACTCTACCACATCTTTTTGAGGTAGCCCTAAAACTAGATATCACGATCAGCCTTTCTAACTCTGACGCTCTCAAAGAATATTTAAAAAATAAAGCTCAACCTAATTTCCATTTAAAAATTGACACTGGCATGCACCGCCAAGGTTTTTATAATGCCGACCTCAAAAAAATTCTCACACTTATCAAGCCAATTTCTAAAAAGCTAACTGGCGTCTTTTCTCACTTCGCAAGTGCTAAAGATTTTAACTATCCCACCACGACCGACCTCCAATATAACAATTTCCAATCAGCTAAAAAAACAATTACACAAAATTTTCCTAACCAAAAAATAGATTTCCATATCGCCGCCTCAAGTGGCACCATGATCAGCTCTAAATATCATGAAGACGCTGTTCGGGTTGGTGCCGCCCTTTATGGTGTTTGGCCCTCCAAAGAAATCAAAACTCAGTGGTCTAAAGAAAAACTCGAACCCGCCCTCGCTTGGTACTCGATTATTTCCGAAGTTAAATCTATTAAAAAAGGGGATTATGTGAGCTATGATCTCACTGAAAAAATTAAAACCGATGGTCAAATCGGTATCATCCCCATTGGTTACTGGCATGGCTTTGATCGCAAGCTAAGTTCAATTGGTGAAATCTTGGTAAATGGTAAGCGAGCTAAAGTTCTCGGCCGAGTTACGATGGATATGATCGTTATAGATCTCTCCCAAATTAAAGCTAATTACGGAGACAAGGCAACCATTATAGGTAAAAACCAAAAAGAAGAGATAGAATTAGAAGAGATGGCAAATAAAATCTCAACTTCACCATATGAAGTTGTAACCCGCCTCAATCCTCTCATGCACCGAGAGATTATCTAAACTTCATGGAATTCTTTTCACCAACAAAACACCGCTCTAATTTTATTTTAAAAAATCTCTTCACTTTAATCATAATCATCCTATTTTTTTTACTGATCTTTAATATCTATTTTTTTTCTCTAATTAAATCGGTCGCAATCAAAAGCAACCTTAGTGATACCGCCAATCAAAAAATTATCACCAATTTTAATCAAATTAAAAATAATAAGAACCTCTATTCCATTCCTACATCATTTAAACTCAGCGAGCCTTTTTTCACAGGTGAAATCTTAATCCAAAAAAGTTATTTACACCGAAGCATTACCCTTGTTCCAGAAGCTAAAGATCCCATTGGCGTTCTCTGTGAAACCGAAGTCGACACAAAAATTTGCTTTTGGTTTGACGAAAACAACATACTCTTCAAAGAAGCCCCCGCTCCCAGCGGTAAAAAGGTCTTCATTATTAATGAACCAGGAATCGGTAATCACTCTCTAAATGAAAAACTCATGCCAAGCTATCTTTTTACAAATCTGATCAAAATATTTAACTATCCCAATATCGCCTCCCTCATCTCTAATAAGTTTGATCTCGATCTAAAAAATAGCGAATTGACCACCATCAACAATGAAGACCTAGAAATCAAGCTAAGCCTCCGCTTCGACCCCACAACCAACCTCAAGGCCCTAGAAAAATCCGCTCCTGACGCCCAAGAATACATTGACCTCCGCGTCGAAAACCGCATCTATTATAAGTGACAAAATCCCCAAAGTCTGTAATAATTCATGAAATAAAATGAAACTATCTATCGGCATTGTGGGCATGCCAAACGTTGGCAAATCCACCCTTTTTAAGCTTTTAACAAATCAAAACGTTGATATCGCCAACTATCCTTTTTGCACCATCGACCCTAACGTAGGGATCGTTAACGTCCCAGATCCTCGCCTCGACAATCTCTTCAAGCTCGAAGAAAGTAATAAAAAAGTTCCAGCCATCGTAGAGTTTTACGATATTGCCGGCCTAGTCAAAGGCGCTTCCGAAGGCCAAGGCTTAGGCAATAAATTCCTCAATCACATCAAAGAAACTCAAGTCATCTTAATGGTCTTGCGTTGCTTTAAAGACGACTCGATCATTCACGTTGAAAACTCCGTTGACCCAATTAGAGATTTAGAAATTATCAACAGCGAATTAATCTTAAAAGACTTAGAAACCATCGAACGTCGTTTAGAAAAAGTTTTAGGTGAAGCTAAAACCGGCAAAAAAGAAGCGAAGGAAGAAACCGAAATTTTACAAAAAATTAAAGACCTTCTAAATCAAAGCAAACTCATTCCTGATTTTGTTGATGAGTCAGCCTTAAAAGACTTAAATCTTTTAACTACCAAAAAACAACTCTATTTACTAAACGGAGATGAAACAGATGTTTCAGAAGATTTAAAAAATAAAATTAAAGCTGAGGGAGGGGATTATGTAATTAGTAATTTAGGCGAGCTCACCAACCTTGATTCTTTAATTAAAAAGTCTTATGAAGTTTTAAACCTCATTAGCTTTTTCACCGCTGGCAAAGATGAATGTCGTGCTTGGACAATTAAAAAAGGTTGGCTCGCTCCGCAAGCTGCTGGCGTCATCCACACCGACTTCGAAAATAAATTTATCCGCGCCGAAGTCTTAGCTTATGAAAATTACCTTGAAGCTAGTAAAACTCAAAGAAAAACAGGCGAAGCATGGCAAATCTCTAAAAACAAAGGCTGGGTAAAAATAGAAGGAAAGGATTATGAAGTTAAAGATGGCGATATCTTAGTCATCCGCCACAGTTAAGTCTATTATCTAGAATTATTAATCAATTCCTTCAACCCCTCAAGTTCATTAATCTGCTCTCTTAAAATTTTAATCTCATCAGTTCCTCCCACCTTAATAAAAACTTTTTCTGTTCTAGGACTTAATTCGCTAGCCATCACCCTATCGGGGGATCTTTCAAAATCAGTTAACTGAGAACTCAAGCGATTATAACGAATAATCAAAACAGCTAAAATTAAACATAGAAAAAATATAATAGAAACCGTCAGCATCGATGACTTAATAAACCAATGCTCTCTTATGTGATGTATTATGTGCTTTTTTAATTTCTTCATATTTATTAATATATCGAATTATAACTAATTACCCATTGGCATAGTAAATCCACTCGGAGCAGTATAACCAGTTCCAGAGCCCGAACTACCAGTTGGCATAGTATAACCGGTGCCGGTGCCAGAACCAGTTGTTCCAGTACCGGTCGAACCACCGGTGCCAGTACCCGTACCAGTACCAGTTGAACCCGTCGTCCCCGTGCCCGTACCAGAACCGGTAGTGCCGGTCGAACCACCCGTACCACTCCCAGTTGTCCCAGTACCGGTCGAACCACCACTCCCAGTAGTAGTTCCACCTGTATTATAAGTCCCATTATAAACCGAGGCGTATGGATCTGAATTACCCCCAGTTCCACCAGCGCCAGTAGTCCCAGTTCCGGTGGTACCCGTAGTTCCGCCCGTGCCAGTACCACCGGTTGTTCCGGTACCAGTATTGCCCGTACCCGTGTTACCGGAATTCTGACCAGCTGAAATTGCAAAGTCTAGTTGCTTCTGAGCTTGTTCATCTACTGGAACATATTTATCTGGCAAATTTACATTTTGAGCCTGACAAACCTGCCTCGGATACTTCGCCTTAGAATCAGTAAGTTGCTTTAAACGAGTTTTTTCCCCATATAAAATATCTAACAAACTATTTAATTTCTTTAACGCCTCACCCTGCCTTTTCTTTACAGCTAAGTTATTTTCATCTTTCATCTTAGCCACCAAATCATCCACCTTCGCCTCATTCTTCAAAATAGCGTAAGTATAATAAGCCAGGTAAGTTGGCGCTGGATCCTTTTTACCATATGCAATAGAGCTAGCAGACACACCCATAACCAGACTTCTTTCCACCTCGGTTAAAGCATTTCGATCAAAATCTGGCCCTAAATCAAAAACTAAGGCAGGGTGCTTGGTGGTATCTCCATCATTATCCACATCAAAATAAACCTCATTTGGATTAGTTGTATAAAAATCTAAGAATGATTGCTTGTCCGTATTTAAATACGGAGGCGCCACCAACACATTATCAAAAGACGCCTTCTTTCTCCCAAAATAATCCCAACAAAAAACTCTGGACGAACCAGAAAAATTAGACACCCCAGCTTCCACTTCAACTTTCCGATTAAAAATCCCACCCTCACTTACCGCAAATACCATCAAAGCTAAAACCAATAATGTAAAAGATGTATAGGTAATATTCTTATTTTCTTCAAAAGTAATTTTTTTAACCACCATAAAATCATTATACCAAATTAAATAAATTCAATCATATTTAAATCTCTACCACCCCCAGTTTGTCATTCCTGCTGAGGCAGGAATCTTATCTTCAGTTTTCTACTAGATTCTAGATACCAGCTCCCTAGCTTCTCATCCTAAATACCCAATCCTCTTCAGCCAATTTTCATTTTCCCACTCCCACAAAGTCTTCGCCGCCAAAAAAGCCTTAAAATCATTTTGCCAAAAAGGAAATTCTTCTAGCTCCACCACCCCTCGCATCTCACTCCACTCATGGTTAGTCAATCCACAATCAATAAAGCCATAAGGTAGGGGATATGGTCTTTTTATTTTATCTCTGCCGCCTTTTTGCCTTAAAGTCGAGCCGCATCGCAAACAATTTTTCAGGTTGTCCACCCGCAAAATCCACCGCGTCTCCAAATTTTTTAACCGACCAACTAACGCATCCATATAAGCCGAGGTCTGCAAACAATAATCCCGATAAATCGCCTGAGAAGTTTTAATATCAAGCACCCCCACCTTTCCGTCTATCAAAGCCAAAGCATCGATCGTCCCCGCATAACGATGGGTATCGTTTCTAATTCTATATTCAATATATTTTCTATCTACCTTAATGTTTCTCTCTTTTACAAATTTATAAGCCGTAGTCACAGCCGGCAATATTTCCGGCGCAATATTAGGACTACCGCCAATCATCAAGGCCTGCAGCGCCTCATGCACCGCCGTCCCTTCCTTCGCTGACTCTTCTTTTATCTTTTCACCCTCATTAAAACTTGTTAATTCGCCATAATAACGATACAAAGCCGGCTTCGCCTTAATCTCTACAATCTTCGTCACCCGTGGATACCATCGTCCCTCAATGTCATATCCACAATTCTCTTTAAATTCTTCCGCGCTTTTAAATCTATCCATAAACCTAAATCATTGTATTTTAAAATCGTCCCCATCTTTTATATTGACAAATATTATTATCATGTTAAAATTCCAATAGCTCTAAAAAACCTAATCAGAAAGTTGAGGTGAAGAATGAAGTGGCCAAACGAACTCTTATTGATGAGACACTGTGTTTCAGATTTCAATCATGGAAAATTAGTCAGAGCTGCTGACCCCCTCTATCAAGCATTTCTAGCTGAATGGAAAAGGGGAGCAATCTCGCCCGCCACCCAATCATTAGCCAGA
>CAYHSQ010000008.1:0-17651 GCA_964359365.1 uncultured Candidatus Saccharibacteria bacterium
TCACCTTCACCCCCGTTGGCACACTCCCACTTGAAGCCACATTAAGATTCCCAGCTATTTGGAAAATCCAAACATCGTTCGCCCCACCCGAAAGAGTAATACTATTAGGAATCGAAACATCCGTACTCCATTTATAAAGTCCTGGTGTAAAAATCTGACCGCCAATATTCCCAGCGTATAATTCCGTACCATCTGGAATAATTCTCGAAGCCGCATCAAGATAAGCAGTTTGCATATCGAGCACCGCATTGTCCACTAAAGTCTTATTAGCCAAAGGTGGATTACCCGCATAACAAGTCTGATTTCCATTCCCCACATACGCCATATCCACACCATACATGGTCCCCAAAATCTCCGAACAAAAAATCGTATTCATCGCCGCCGCAGTAATCGGACTTGAACCTATATTTCCAGTAATTGAAGTTGTGTGACTCCCGGTATTCGTAATCCCAGTTTCCGACAAAATAGTGAAATTATTAGCCGACAAAAGATTCACCGCCATTGGCCCCGCCGCTAATGCAAAATTCGGCCTAACTAAAATAAATACGAAAAAAGATACTAACACCACACCTACCAAGTTGATAATAAAATTTTTCATATAAAAAAATTACTGACCATCAATAATCCGCAAAAGAATCGCAATCATAGCTAAGACTAACAAGATATGAATTAGCGAACCCGCTATTGGAAAAACAATGTATCCCAACAACCATAAAACTATCAGTATGAAAAAAATATTTGTAAACATATATATAAGTTATTTAGACCCGTGTAATAGAGGCCGTTTTAAGACCAAAAATATTACAGGCCTATTGAGAGCGGGCCACCCCCCAAGGGCGAACCTCGCTCAAATAAAAATCCCCCTTTTCAAAGGGGGATTTTTATTTGAGCGGGAAACGGGAATCGGACCCGCGTACCCTGCTTGGAAGGCAGGTGCACTACCACTGTGCTATTCCCGCATGATTCCCAAGGAATCATGGGGCTCTGCGAAGCTTTACGCGAAGCAAGGCTACATTATTAAATGGATAAAACTTCAAAATGGCAAAGCCTGCATGCAATCATGAGCTCGTCATAAACAGATCGCTCTCACGACTACTTAATGTAGGATTCTAGTCTACAGCTTGCCTTTTGCCAAGTTTTATAAGAGAATAGCCAGTGCTACGCCAATATCAAAGATGAGAAACAAAACCGTCTTAGTGATCCTTTTAGCGGTAATTCTACCGTCTTTTTATTATCTCGGGCAACGTTTCCTTTGGGAAAAAAAGTCCGTTCCAGTAGAATTCCAAGCCGCCTATAAGGACGGCTCTTTAGTTTCCAGAAAAATCGCCTTTTTAGGGAATCAATCTTTAGCCGGCCTTGAACAAATCGGCCACTTTGATCATAAAGGCAACTACTCCGACGCCCTCGACTACTTATATAAAGAAATTACCAGAAACAAAGAAGCACGCGAACAAGCCGTCCTTCTCTCCTCCTATCTCTCAACTATGACCGCCTACCTCCCTGAAGTTGAACCATTAAGAGCTCGGGCTCTAGCCACCGAAGCTCTTGGCTATGAAGTAAACCTCGTCAATCACTTAATTACTTTAAACGACGAACTTCAAAGCCTCTTCGACCTTCTTCATCAAAAATTTATCGGCAAAGAAATTCCAAACGGCAAAGAAATAGTTGCAGCCAAAATTAACACCATCAACGAAGAAATAAAAAAGGTTAATGACCTCAACCTTAGGTTTGATGGGGTGATGACCGACTTCGAAGATATCTACAAGCAAAATCTAGAGAACTAGTATCTAGAATCTAGTAGAAAGCAAGAGCGCGAAAAGTTTTTTAAAAATAAATCCAATTTTACTTCTAGATTTTAATTACTAGCTTCTAGATTCTGATCCCCGGCTCTCACCATAAAAATATCTTTTGCAATTTCACTATAATAGTTAGCCGTCCCCAACTTAATTCCGTAGGTAGTGGATTCATTAGCCAACTGTGCTGGCTCTACCTTTAAATTATTTTTAATCGTCAAATAAGACACCGTAGCTAAAACCACGATTCCTAAACCAAAAGCCATCGCCTCTCTCACGTTAAAACTCTGCCTTACAAATTGCCACAAAGGATATCGAGATGGGATCTCTTGCGGAGTAACTAAAATTAAACGCAAAGATTGCGCCTTCTTTTCTCGTCCCAAACCCAACTCCTTAATTTTATTAAAAATCTGATTCATTATCTAAAATCTTTTTCAATTTCCTAATAGCTCGATGCTGAGTGATTCGAATCATCCCCTCACTCTTGTCTAAATTCTCCGCAATTTTCGCCGGAGACAAATCATTAATAAATCGCATCGTAACGATCTCCTGTTCTAATTCTGACAGCTCTGTCATCGCCAGTCTAATCTTCGCCACCTCAAAATTAAGCGACACCTGATCAGACACATTCTCATCTGACACCAAGCTCGCCGCAAATTCCGGCTCCAAGCTTATTGAATCTTTTTTGGCTCGATAACGATCAATTACCTTATTCCTCGCAATCTCATAAAGCCACGCCGAAAAAGGATGACCTAAATCGTTAAAATTAGGCAAATGCTGCCAAGCCTTCAAAAAGGTCTCATGTGTTAAATCCTCCGCATCATGATGACTCCCTGTCTTTATCAAAACGAATCTAAAAATCTGGTCCACGTAGTGGTTATACAAAGCAGTAAAAGCCTCATGATCCCCACCCTTAGCCTTTTTTATGACGATTAGCTCGTTTTCTAACATAGATAACGGTTTATATAGATTTTTGTTACATCTAGAACCTAGCACACTATTCACCACAATACCATAGGAAGTCAATTAGCCAATCAAAAAACTCCCCGGAGGGAGTTTTTTGATTTAAATGATATTAAGCTTTTAAACCTAGAACGGCTTCTTTAAGCAACTTCCCCGCTCTAAACTTAGGCTTTACAGCGGCGGCGATCTTAATCTTCTCGCCAGTCTTTGGGTTTACACCCATTCTCTCAGCTCTTCGATAAACTCTAAAAGTACCAAAGCCAGTAATTGCTACGTCCTCACCCTTTTTCATTGTGTTCACAATGGTATCAAAAAAGGCGTCCACGAGCATCGCAGCCTGCTTCTTAGCTAAGGTGCTATCAGCGGCCATTAAGGCTTCGACTAAACCAGTTTTCTTCATAATATAAATATATAACAATCTGCGACCTTTTTTCTTTCTAAAAAGAATATACCATATTCTAATCCAGTCCTACAAACTTGCGCAAGCACCACTCTGAAACCTAGAGTTCCCATCCTTTACTTATTTTAACTTTTATATTATAAATAAGCGTCCCTTGAAAACACTTAACTATAGAAGGAGCCGGCTATGAACGAAGATCGATTAAGAACTTTAATTTCAAGTTATCAGGCAGACTCTGAAGATGCAGAAGTTTTGAAAGAAATCACCGAAATTTGCACCCCCTTAATGGTAGATACTGCCACAGCTATTTGGTTTAGTGGCAGATGGCTCCATATGCAAAGCACCTCCGGAATCGACGACCTCGTTGCAGAAGGTTTTATGGGCCTACTTGAAGTATTAAAGTCCTTCGACATTACTTCCAAAGGTCAATTCAAAACCTTCGCTGTTTGGCGCATTAGAGGTGCGATGATCGATTCTTTGCGTAGATTGGATTTCACACCAAGATTAACTAGAGTCTCTGTCACAAAGCACAACAAAGTTCAAAGAATTTCCGGCAAAAAAATCCCCACTCTCAAAGACATTCAAGAAATACTTGGTGTAGATAAAAAAAGAGCTAAATTAATTCGCCGAGAAACTCTTTTTGCAAAAAATTTAAGCTCCACCGAAGACATAGTTTTTGACACCGATTCTAGACAGAAAACCCTAGGTGATCTCCTCGAAAGTCACGGAGAAGATGCTAAGCCAGCCAGATCATTATTAGAAAATGATGAATTCGAAGAACTACTCATTGGCTGCAATGAATTAGAACAAGCTGTGATTACCTTCTACTATAAGCACAACATGAAAATGAAGGCTATCGGAGAATTATTAGACTTATCAGAATCCAGAATCTCTCAAGTCCACGACACCTGTATTCATCGACTCAAAACCAACCTCCAAGGAAAAGAAGAAAGGAGTCCTAGCCATGCCAGTGCAAATGCGATCTAGAACCTTCTTGAAAACTTTTCGAATCGCTAAAGAAGAACCGGAAATCGGACCCGAAGAATTCAACGCTAAAGCGCATATTGAAAAGAGAAAAGAAGCGACCTCTAATGGCCTCATGCTTGATCCTAAAAAAATCCGACCCTTTGAAAATCAGCCCCGCAAGCTCTTCAATGAAAAGAAAATTTTAAGAATCGCGAGAAGTATCGCGAGAATTGGCCAAAGAACCCCAGTCTCAGTTAAAGAAATCGAAGGTGATCCAGAACACACCCATGAGTTAGTCGATGGTGAGAATCGCGTCTTAGCCTTCTTATTATTCGGTCCCAGATTAGTTGACTTCCCCGAAAAAATTCGCGCTGTAGTTGAAGAAGTAGCCGACGAAGCCGAGCAACACACGCTCTCGATCGCCTCCAACTTCTGCAAGAACGACCACTATCCAATAGAAATTGCTTGGGCAATCCAAAAAGAAGCCGAGACCAAAACCGCCGAAGAAATTGCCGACATTTTTGGTTACTCGGTTAGCTGGGTAAATCAGCACAAAAGACTGAATAAATTATGTCCCGCGGTTCAAAAAATGATGTACGACGATGAGATTCCAGAAGAGCAATGGCTCACTCTCTCGAAAGCTTTAATTATTGTCGATAATTTCCCCGAAGATCACGCCGCCCAACTCGAAATCGCTCAAAGAATCCGAGCTAAAGATATCAAGGTTGGCGTAGCTCGCAATGAAACAATTAATTACGCCGCCGGAAATGCCATGATTAAGCCAAACGACTCAGGTCGCAAGGGCAATAAACCCTATCGAAGACTCAGCCATCTCAAAACCTTCCTCGAAAGAAGTGCTGAGCTGAGCGGAAGCTTCTGTGAATTGAGCGAGAGCTTCCTTGTTGATGCAATCGGTGATAATCAAAATAACGTGAAAGAAAAGATGATTAAACAAATTCAAGCTATTAAAACTTCCCTCGCCGCTCTCGAAGCAAAAATCTCCCAAGTCGGCAACGAAGACGATGATGAATAAATAATCAAAAACAGCCCGTTGGGGCTGTTTTTTTATTTTAATTTTATCAATCAAAAAACGCCTTAATTTGAGATGAGTCCAAGGCACTTTTCTGGTCTCTCGGGAGCTGTACGAGTAGTACTGCGACCGAGGAAGCCAGAAAAGTAACGCCGGAATCGCTCAAATTAAGGCGTTTTATCTCGCCACTTCAAGAGCACGCGTCTCACGTATAACCACCACCTTAATCTCACCCGGATATCTCATTTCGGTTTGAATCCTCCCGGCAATATTTTTCGCAAGCTGCAACGCCCCAAAATCATCAATCTTTTCTGGCACCACAAAAATTCTAATTTCCCGGCCACCACTTACAGCGTATGACTGCTTAATCCCCGGATACGAACTCGCAATCTTTTCTAGGTTTTCTAAACGCTTAATATAATTTTCTACCGTATCTCTTCTTGCCCCAGGACGCGCCCCACTCAACACATCCGCCGTCGTCACGATAAATGCCTCCGGTGTCGCATGAGGATAATCATCATGATGGGCCTCCATCGCTAAAATTACTCGCTCATCAATATTATATTTTTTCAGAAGCTTTCTTCCGAGTTCAATATGTGTGCCCTCCACCTCATGATCAATCGCCTTTCCAATGTCGTGCACCAAGGCCCCTCTCTTCGCCACCTCCACATTCGCACCAAGCTCTCCTGCGATCATTCCCGCAATATGCGCCATCTCCACAGAATGCGCTAAAACATTCTGCCCGTAGCTCGTCCTAAAATGTAGTTGGCCTAAAATCTGAATAATTTCTTTTGGAAAATCGATGATCCCTAATTCAAACACCGCCTTCTCACCATACTCCATAATCCGCTTATGCAAATCCACCTTCGCCTCCTCCACCTTCTCTTCAATCTTGGCCGGCTGGATTCTCCCGTCCTTAATTAATTTCTCTAAAGTTAATCGAGCGGTTTCCCTTCTTAATGGATCAAAAGATGAAATCGTCACCGAATCTGGCGACTCATCCATCACAATATCCACGCCCGTTAATCTTTCTAAAGTCCGAATATTTCTCCCCTCACGACCGATAATCTTCCCCTTCATATCCTCACTCGGCAAAATAAAATGCGAGGTTGTTAACTCCGCCACATGGCTTCGTGCATAACGCTGAAGCGCTGTCGTAATCACATCCATCGTTTTTTTCTCCGCCTCATCTTTCAACTCTCTCTCAAACTTATTACTATAATTTAACAAATCTCCCTTATACTCCTCCTCCACTCGGCCCAAAAGTAACTTCTTCGCGTCCTCAGCTTTCATCCCGGCTACTTTTTCCAAAGCCCCCTTCGCCTCTTCTTTCAAAACCTCCGCCTGCCCCTTCAAACCCTCTACGTCTTTCATTTTCAAATCCAAGACCTCCTGATTTTTCATTAACCTTGAAGACTGCTCTGCTAAAGTTTCTTCTCGCTTCATTAAGTGAATCTCACTCTTATCAAGCTTCTCTTTCCGATTCACCTCCTCTCGCTTTACCTCGTCAAAAATCGCCGCCGCTTTTGCTTTTGCATCTAAAACCAACTCACGTGCCTCTACCTCAGCTACCCCCAAAGTCTCCCTAACCTTTTTATCTATATCCTCATTATTCCTCTTTGATAAAAAACGATTCACTAAATACCCCGCCAAAAAGCCGACGCTTAGCGCCAGAATCCAAAATAAATTGCTGTCCATACATAAAATAATTTCCTAAATACTTCATTAAATGAATTGTTAGGAACAAACTCCAAAATCGATTATGATTAATATTAGCTAGAGATATTCTAATAATTTTTAAGCCAGATGTCAAAGAAAAAACTCGCCTTAATAGTCTTGGACGGCATTGGCGTTGGTAGTCACGACTCCAGTAACCCCATCCACCTAATTCAGCCCCAAAACCTCAATAAATTCTCTCAAACCTACCCCTACGGCACTCTCCAGGCCAGCGGCATCGCTGCCGGCCTCGGCTGGAATGAAGAAGGGCGCAGCGAAATCAGCCACCTTTTAATGGGCGCCGGCCGAGTCATTTACCAAAATTACCCCAAAATTAGCCTCGCGATTAACAACCGCACTTTTTACAAAAACCAAATTTTGGTCGATTGCCTTGATTATCTCAAAAACAAAAAAGGCAATCTTCATCTCGTGGGATTGATTTCAAGCCTTAACACCGAGAGTTCCTTCGCCCATCTCACCACCATCATTAATTTTGTTGGTGAATTTATTAATCAAAATAAACTTCCCTCCCAAATCTTTCTCCATCTCTTTCTAGACAATAATAATAAACCTGAACCCGCTGAATCTCTCTTAGAAAAAATCACTAAATTAAAAACACAGCTTCCTTTCTTAGAAATCAAAAGTCTATGCGGCCGCTATTTCGCCCTAGACACCACCGAGCATTTCGATCGCGTTAAAGAAAGTTACGAAACTATTTTAGGCACCAAGCCTCACTACGACACCTTTGAAAAATATTTCACCTATCACAAAGAACGTGGCTTAGAAGCCGAAAAATTTCCCGGTGGAAATCTAGGCACGCCTTACAACCTCAAACCCGAAGACACGCTTTTCTTTTTTAACTTCAAAGAAGCCAGCATCAAAGAATTAAGCAGCGCCTTTCTCGACCCCAATTTTAATCACTTTGAAAAAGAAGCCTTTCCTGATTTAAAAATTATTACCCTCACTAACTACTCCAATGATTTTAAAAAAGCCCTCGTCGTTTTTCCCGAAGAAAAAATTACCGATACGGTTTCTGAAATTATCTCTCAAAATCACCTCAATCAATTAAAAATTACCGAAAGTGTCCGTGGCCCCGAAGTCACCTATTATTGGAACGGCCTCAAAGAAACGCCACTCGAAAATGAATATCGCATCATAATCCCAAGTGACCTCGGCCTTCACCCCGAAACTAAACCGGAAATGATGAGTGCTGAAATTACCAGCCGAATTATCCAAAGTATCGAAGATAACGAAATGGATTTCATTTTAGCCAACTTTCCTAACGGCGACATCATCGGCCACACCGGGGATTTTGAAGCTAGTAAAAAAGTAGTCACCATTTTAGATGAAGCGCTCGACCTCATTGTCAAAAGCGCCCTAGCTAAAAATTGGCAGATCATGATCGCTGGCTCCCACGGCAACCTCGAAAAAATCATCGACTCAGTCACCGGCTACCCCGACAAAAAACACAACCCTAACCCCGTCCCTGTTTACATTATTAGTAACGAGCTTCTAAAAACTCCTAACCCAGGAACTAGAAATCAAAGCACCACCGATGGCATCATTTCGGACATTGGCGCAACCGTCCTAGACCTTTTAGACCTTCCCAAACCAGAAAGTATCTCTGGAAAATCTCTCTTAAAAGTCTTGCGTTAGCCTCCTCTAGCCATAAAAAACAACTCGTGCTAACTTAAGCACGGTTCCTTAACAAGGGTATTTTTAAATTTCGAAGAGGTGCAACATGTCAGGTGAACCCAGTAAAAAACTCCCTTTATGGCCAATCACACTGAATATTGTCATTCTTGGCTTAGCCCTTTTGACTATCGCCATTTTTTCTAAAAACCCAAAAGCTAAACCCGGAAAAGAAAGTAAAGTCGAAAGACTTGAAGTTCAAAAAGAATTTCCCAAAGATAGTCGTTTTATTCTCGGTAAATTCTACACCGCCGACTGGTGCATCTTCTGCCAAAAACTCAAAAAGGCTCTGGACAAAAATCCCGAAACTAAAGATTGGCAAGAAATTATTGAAATCGTTGATATGACTAAAGACGATGAAAATTTTTCAGAATCCATGCCCGTAATTTTTCCCGTGATTAACGGCGAAGAAAATCGAAAAATCAAACTCTTAAGCGGCTACACTGAAGAATTGAAATCCGTAGAATATTTTATGGAGTTTCTCAAAAAAGCTTTAAAGCTACGTGGGGATATTATTTTCTTAGAAGAAAGTGAATCAATTGAAAAATCCGATACAGACAAAATAGCTGCGAAGTTAAAATGGCAAAAATTCAGCGGCGATTATTTTTACCGCCTAAGTCTTTATTCAGATTGCCTAGTCAAAAGAGAGGCGGTGCTTCGTGCCACTACAAAAGAATCACAAAAAGCAGCAAAGGAAGCATATGAATCAGCCCTGGAACAATATGCCGAAGCCGAAAAGAAAAAAGACTTGGAAACCGGAAAAAACTAGTAAGCTCATTATCTGTGGTGGAGTAATCTTAACCCTTATCATGCTATCTCTATCAATTATTCCACTCATCCCCATCTTCCAGAAAGAGGTACATTAAAATGAGTAGCCATAAAAATAGAAAAGGAATTACTAGAATAGAATGCGTCATCATGATGGCTCTAATTCTATTCACAGCAGCTATTACTATTGGCATTGTCAGTCAATTAGAAAAAAATAAGACTGATATCAAGCAACCTGAAAATACAAATGAAAAAAGCACGGCAGGAGGATCGGTTTTATTCGGAATAGACACTGAAAACCTGGACCATAAACAAAACAAAAACGACCTCACTGAATCCAAAGAAAAAATAGAAAAAGAACTTCCCGAACTGCCAGATCCTCCTAAAGACGATTTCTAAGAAGAAATCTACTTAGAATTTAACACCCCTCTAGTGGGGTGTTTTTATAAAATAAGCTTTGACTTTAAACCCCAAAAAGCCCAATATAAAAATATGAAAACAAATCCAAAAGAACTAAAAAATCTAGGCTTTGAACAAATAACCGAATGTTTTGGAGGGATCGGCTGCATCTTTAAGAAAGAAAAGGCTGGCAACATAACTCTAATTAACTCCGAAAATAGCACCAGCATCATAATGTCCAAGGCTGAATGGGAAAGTATCAAAAAAGGCACCCTATTAAACAATTAATTTGTTATTTTTTATAAATTAAGAAGTATAATTAACTTATGCGCTTCTTAATTTTTCTTATTTTCAACACTTTAGCCTTCTACCTCCTCAATCTCTATCTTCCCGGATTTCATCTTCTTATCAGTAAAACTCTCCTTTTCCCCCTCCTCATCTTCACGGGTATAAATCTCTACATTAAACCCATTTTTAAGTGGCTCTTCACCACTTTCATCATTTTTACCCTCGGTCTCTTCTCCTTCCTCATCAACGTCGGAATCCTTCATTTAATTGACATTTACTCAAATAATATTACAATAGAGGGCACAACGGCTTTACTAATAGCCACCTTAGCTATTACCCTAAGTAATGTCCTAGCTGGCTCGATTAATTGGCTCGCTAAATAATCATTAAACATAAATATGGATTGGTTAAATATTATAAACATCGCTCAAATCGCCACCTCAGTCATTATCGTCGGCTTAGTCTTACTCCAAGAAAAAAGTAGCGGGGTAGGCGGTGCTTTTGGTGGCGGTGGTGGTACTGGCGGTGGCGATAGCGGTTTTTACCAAACTCGCCGCGGCTTAGAAAAGATCGTTTTCATCCTCACTATTATTGCGGTTATCATTTTTGTACTCTTAGCCGCCTCTCACCTTGTTTTATCTCTTAAATAAAAGTTACTCTCGTTTCCAAAAAAAAGAAGCGATTTTATTTTGGAGCGGTCTCGTAATTGGTCTTGTGGCCTTAGTTTTTATTAGTCTCAATTATTATCTAGACATCACTAAAGCCGTCCCCAAAAGAGGTGGGTCATATATAGAAGGCTTGGTAGGTCAACCGGTTTATATAAATCCACTTATTAGCTATAGCAATCCTGTAGATGAAGACTTAATCCGCCTCACCTTTAGCAACTTAGATGAGTTAACCGACCACTATGAAGTTAGTCATTCTAATAAAATTTGGACGGCCTTTCTAAAAAAAGATTTAAAATGGAGTGATAGCGAAGTTCTTAAGGCTGACGACATTATCTTTACTTTAAACACGATTCAAAATCCCCAAAACTCTCATCCTCTCTTCAGCTCGTGGGAAGGTGTTTTTGCCGAAAAAATTAACGACACCGAAATTCGCTTTACTCTTAAAAACCCATACGCTTTCTTAAACGACAATTTCAAAAATCTCTATCCCGCCCCACTCCACATTTTTAACGATATCCCCTACCCTAATCTCAAACTCTCTAAATACAATCTCGAACCTATCGGCAGCGGCCCTTATAAATACTCCTCTTATATCGCCAAAAATACCGGCTACATTGATAACTTATATTTAGAAAGTAATCCTAATTACTATGGTGGAGCACCCTACTTCACTAAATTCATTGTTAATTTCTACAAAACCGAAGACGCCCTCATTAAAAACTTCAACCAAAAAGAGGTTTCTGGCTTCAACTTAAGCGACCCTAAAAAACTTGAGGAGTTAAAGCTTTCTTATAAAAAAATCTCCCTAGCCCTTCCTCGCTATTTCGCCGTCTTCTTAAACGAAAAAAATAACCCAGCCCTAAAAAATCCCGAGGTCAAAAAAGCCTTGGCTATGGCCATCAACAAAGATGAGATTATTAATAAAATCTACCTCAACGAAGCTGCTAAAATCGACGGCCCACTTCCCCCACAAATCCCAGGATACATTAAAAATGAAGACGACCTCTTCGACTCAACCCTAGCCCGCACCATCCTACAAAAAGCCCTGAAGTTTAATCAGTTGAATAGCTCCAAAAATTCAGCTGGTTTGACAAAAAACAACAAGTCTGCTACAATTGAACCTAAAGATAGTTACTTATTGGAGATCACCCTCACCGTTCCCAACACACCTAATCTCAAAGAAGTTGGTCAATATATCGCTAATTCTTGGGAAAAAGTTGGGGTCAAAACCAATCTTGTCGTCCTAGATCTTGAAAATATCAATGACACTATCCTAAAAAAGAGAAGTTATGAAGCTCTCCTTTTCGGAGAACAACTCAAGAATAACCAAGATCTTTACTCTTTTTGGCATAGTAGCGAGAGCTCTTATCCAGGCGGTAACTTGGCCAATGTCTCTAGTCAAACAATTGATAATCTGTTAGAATCAATTAGACAAGACCTCAACGTTGAATCTCGCAGACAAAAGATTAAATCTCTGGAAAAGACTATTCGAAGCACCTATTCTACTATCTTTCTCGTTAGCCCTAATTATCTTTATATCACCCAAACCAAGCTAGAAGGCTTTAATGACTTTTATATTCAATCCCCTAGCAATCGTTTTAACAATGTTAATCAATGGTATTCCGAAATCAATCGCGAATTTAATTAATAGAAGCTAGAGAACTAGAATCTGGTATCTAGAAGTAATAATGAATAAATTTAAATTAAGTTCTTCATTCTAGATTCTAGCTACTAGATTCTAAGTTCCCGGACGAGTGGTGAAATGGCAGACACGCACGATTCAGGTTCGTGTGCCGTAAGGCATGAGAGTTCAAGTCTCTCCTCGTCCACATAAATTTTTATCACCTATGTAGTCCTGAATTTACTTGTAGTGAGCTTATCGAATCTATTTCAGGATCTTCAAAATTGTGATTTTAAAAATTAATAAATAATAAAAAAATGGAAAATAAAAAAATAAATCCAGTTACACCATCGAGTGTAGCTAAAAAAACCGTAGAAGTGGTCAAAGAAAATCCTGAGATTAAACCACAGGAAAAACCTAAAACTTCTCCCTCGACTCCGGTCAGGACAAGTAATTACAAAGCTAGGGTCGCAAAAAGACCTATGACCCCTAGAAGCCATAACAAAGAAGGCTTCAACCGTCATGGCTATCGAGATGTTCCAGTAGATAAAGCTCCAGCTATTCAAGGCAATCCAGACGCGTTAAGAATCGTGCCGCTGGGTGGCTTCGAAGAAATTGGTAAGAACATGATGTTTTTGGAGTACAAAAACGAAATCGTGATCATCGACGCCGGTGTCCAATTCCCAGAAGAATCAACTCCGGGCATCGACTTCATCATTCCTAACGTCAGCTATCTAGAAGGTAAAAAAGCCAATATCAAAGCTTTAATTATTACCCACGGTCACTACGATCACACGCACGCTATTTCTTACGTGATTACCAAGCTCGGCAATCCAACAATTTTCTGCGCGGCTATTACCAAAGAAATGATCTTGCGCCGCCACGAAGAATTCCCCAATCTTGCCAAATTAGATATCGAAGTCGTGTCTCATGGTTCGAAAGTTAACTTTAGTAAATCTATTCAAGGCGAATTTTTTAGCCTAGATCACACCGTACCAGATACTTTAGGCACCTTCTTCAAAACCCCGATTGGTAACGTCGTTCACTTTACCGACTTTAAATTTGACTACGATGAATCCGGCCGAGCTATTGGCCTCGAACACTTTGCCGCCATTGGCAAACAAGGCATTCACACTTTAATTATCGACTCTACTAATGCTGGCACCGAAGGCTACAGCTTATCCGAGAGAATCGTCGAGAAAAACCTAGAAACTCTCTTTGCTTCCTGCCAAGGTCGCATCGTCGTGGCTACCTTCTCTTCTCTCTTAGCTCGCTTAAGAGAAATCATTAAAATCGCCGAAAAGTTAAATCGTAAAGTCTTCATCGGCGGCTACTCCATGAAAGCCAACATTCAAATCGCTCAAAACTTAGGCTACATGAAGTTTTCTCCGGGACTAGTAAATAACATCGAAGACGTTGAAAAATATAAAGACAATAACGTCTTAATTATCTGCACCGGCGCTCAAGGTGAAGAAAATGCTTCGCTTATGAGAATCGCAAACGGCGAACATAAACAAGTGCGCGTTAAAGAAGGTGACAGCTTTATTCTTTCTTCTTCGATCGTTCCCGGCAACGAACGCGGGGTCCAGATTTTGAAAGATAACCTAACTCGCCAAGGCGGCATCGTCTTCCAGTCTTCTCAAATGGACATTCACTCTTCAGGTCATGCGCCACGTGAAGAAATTAAAGAAGCTATTAGGTTAATCAAACCTAAATTCTTAATCCCCGCTCACGGCTACTACTTCATGCGTGCTGCCAACCGCGAAAACGGTTTCGCTTGCGGCATTCCAAAAGCCAACACCCTTCTCTTAGATAATGGTGACGTCGCTGAACTAACATTAGACAGTGCCAAAATCACCAAAGAAAAAGTAGAAGCCTCTTCCGTCTTCGTCGATGGTTTAGGTGTCGGTGATGTCGGCGAAATCGTCTTACGTGATCGCCGCATGCTTTCTCAAGAAGGCATGATCGTGATTATTACGACAATCAGCCGTCACGATGGCCGCATCCTAAAAAATCCCGACATTATCTCTCGAGGCTTTATCTATCTCAAAGAAAATCAAGAAATTTTAGATGAAATGCGCCGTCGTTTAAAGACGGTGATCGACAACATGAGACCTCAAGGCATCGACCCTGAATACTTAAAAACTATTATCCGAGATCAAATCGGCGCCATGGTCTACAAAAAAACCAAACGCCGTCCCATGATTCTTCCAGTAGTCATCGAGATCTAAATAACAAAATATTTGCAAAAAACCAACCAACTCGGTTGGTTTTTTGTTTAAAATAATTTACACTAAAATAAGCTCCTCAAACTCCTTATTTCTGGAGACTCTGATTATGGCTAAGCCAAAATTTAATAGTGATGATCTACTTCCTTGGGCAATCGCGCTACTTATTATTCTTTCTGTTGCCGCCTACTACAATCGCAAAGCCTTCGATGACTACGACAAAACCCACGGCAAAGGCAAAGTCCGCCGTGGCGAAATCGGAATTATTTACCACAAAGAAACCTGCTAATTATTTCAAAAACTCCCAAAAGGGAGTTTTTTACTATATTGTAAAATTTTAAATTTTACTACCACCCATGTTTAGCTTTAAGCGCCTCAGCAAGATACTCAATACTCCACAAATACGCCCCCATCCTCAAATCTACCCGAAACTTTGCTGCCGTTTCACTCACGCCCCTCGCTCCCACTCGCATATATTGCTCTAATTTTTTAAAAACATCTTCCTCAGAAAACTGCCCACCCTCAATATCTTGCTGCCACTCAAAATAAGATACAGTCCCCCCACCAGCATTAGCTAGCAAATCAGTCAGCACCATGATTTTTATCCTAGTAATTACCTCTTCCGCCTCCGCTGTTACTGGGCCATTCGCCCCCTCAATCATTAATTTTGCGGTAGTTATTTCTGCCCACTTTTTATCTATCGTGTTTTCTTTAGCACATGGCGCATCGATCTCATGTGGTTGAGCCAAAATCTCATAAAAATCTTTTAACTCAGCCCCAGGAAAACCATAAATACTTTTATATTCTTCCACATACTTTACCAATGCCGCCATATCAATCCCGTTTGAATTATATAAACAACCATTCGCCTCACACACCGCGACCACCCTTAAACCAAATCGCTCAGCATATTTCCCAAAATTTAGACCCACATTTCCAAATCCATGAATCACCACCCTCGGTTTCTCAACTACAAAAATATCACTCGGTAAAACCCTCAACTCTTTCAAAGCCTCGTAAACATAAAGCATCCCAAGCCCAGTCGCCTGCCGTCTCCCCGGACAACCTCCACCACCCTTACTCAAAGGCTTTCCAGTCACGACCGCTCCCGCTCCAGGCATCGCGTTAAACTTAGCATAACGAGTCGCAATCATTCTCATAATCTCATCATTCGTCCCATAATCAGGCGCCGGCACATCTACTGTTGGCCCGATATCATGCCCAATTTCGTCCACAAAAGTTTCTACAATATCTCTAATCTGCTCTCTAGTATAATTCTTCGGATTAATCCCAATTCCGCCCTTCGCTCCACCAAAAGGCAACCTTCGCACCGCATCCGGCCCCACCACTGCACACTTTAAAGTCATCTCCGCCGCCAACGCCTTAATCGTCTGCAAATCTCCGCCAGTTAATTCATCAAATCTAATCCCGCCTTTATAAGGCCTGTGCCCAGTCGGATATGGATTAACATGCCTCACTCTAAAAGCCGTAAAATGCTCCTTACCCACTCTCACCCTCATCTCAAGCACTCGAGAAAAAGTTTTTAACTCTTTCACAATCCAAGGCTCCAACTTCAAAATCTCCGCCGCTCGATCAATCTTATTAAAAACACTACTTAAATAATCTCCCCCACCCTGATAAATTTCTTTATTCATTTACCCCGTTAGATAATCTTTAATCGACTTAATAACATGAATATTAATTCTACTCTTGACACTTCCACTAACCCAACTAAATAATTTATATCTAATGGGGTGAATTTTTTACTACTCTACTTCCCAGCTTCTTCTTTATAATTACTCCCTCGCCTTAAAACAAAATTATGGTCTAACTTATTTATCGCCTCCACAATTCCGGTATATGCGAGCTCTGCATTCCCCGCCATCGTCGCTCCAAAAAATCCCTGTCTTCTAAACTCCTCGGCCTTTCTCACAATCTTCTGCCGTGTCGCTTCCCAAACATTATTCCCAAAAATATCTACCCCTTCGCCGCTAAAATACCCCTCTTCATTCATCGAATAAGCCATACAAGAGACGATCGGCAAACAATATGCCCCAGCCACCGTCGTGTTAATCGCCACCGGCATAATCGGCATCACATGACTACCCCTCGCATCCCCACTCACAAAGTGGCCTAACAGATATGGTTCGATTAACTCCTCTGGCGCCGGAAACATCCCTTGAGTTCGGACTAAAGCCACCGGGTCATCCTTCCCTGTATATTTACCAGCAATGTTATGCAGTCTCATCGCCGACACCGCCACAATCTGTTCGTTCGGTTGATACCTCGAATACACCGCCTCAATTCCAAAGCGATCCATATCTCGCAAAAGCGCCGCCACATCCCAAGTTTTCTCCGGTACTTCAAGTTCAATCACTCGATCATGATCTCGATCTTTATGGTCCATATCAATCACCGACAATTTAAAACCCTTATTCATTTTTGGATTCAAAAGCAATCCACCATCATGCATCGGATCACAAAAAGTTTGATAGAGTGGTAAGTTAAACATCCCCGGCCCACACTTATCTCCCGCAAAGACTAAAAATGATTCCACCGGTCGCTCCTTATTATTTTTATCCAACACAAACTCTATTTCCGCCACCCCAGGGCCCGCTCCCCGCACATTGCCACTCGGCGCATCTACTAATAAATCCTGCCCTGCTCCATAGCACCCCTCGGCCGCAGCCACGCGCGTCGCCGCTTTAAAACAATCCCATGCAAACTTATGAATAATCGGCGCATTAGTCCCCCAAGCATGGGACATGATTAAGCAGATGTCATCGCCCGTATATTTCACATCCGCATCAATCAGAAGCTTGTTAAACTTAGCTTCCGCCACCATCTCTCGCACCTCTTTTAACATCTTTTCGTGAGGCTTAGTGTGCCCACCCACACTCCCCACATCCGCCTTAATAACGGATAAAGTTACTCTTTTCATAGTGCCTTCATTATATACCTCAAAAAAATAACGCAAAACTTTACAAAATGCCTCCGTCATTGCGAGGTTTAATTTTTAATTATGTCGTTCAGAGGCAAACTTTATTTAATTTATTTTTTATCCATATTGAATAGATTCCACGTCTCAATTCCGAATCGATTCTTATAAAAATAAGAAA
>CAYHSQ010000009.1:0-17277 GCA_964359365.1 uncultured Candidatus Saccharibacteria bacterium
GCCTCAACTTTGTAGTTAATTTTCATTAAAAAATTAGACAAAGTTGGGCTCTGAATGACGGCGTGCTAAGCATAAGATCATTTCAAAAAGTTTCTAGCTCTTAGCTCTTTATGATATTTAATGGCGAAACGGTGGGATTCGTCGCGGACTTTAATTAGAGTTAGTTCGTTGGTGAAACTTGGAATTATCCCAAGAAAATCGTTGCGTTTGCGTTCGGGGCCTTTGGCTAGGCCGACAACGGGGATGCTTAAATTAAAATCACGCAAAACTCCTTCCATCATTTTGACTTGGATTAATCCCCCATCGACTAAAATTAAACTTGGCAATGACCAGTCTTTGGCGTGTTCGAGACGACGCTCTAAAACCTCTTTTAACATGTGAAAATCATTGGGGCCTTTAACGGTGCGGATTTTGAATTTACGATAACTACTTTTATCCGGCTCGTTATCGTAAAAAACCACCATCACGCCGACGGCCGACTGCCCTGAAATATTAGAGATGTCGTAGCCTTCTATGCGATGGCCGGTCTTGGGTAAATTGGTTTTTAATAATTCATCTTCTTTGATGAAAGAAACGTCTTGCAAATGAGTAATCGAGAAGATTTGGCGTTTCACTTTTTCGGCGGTTTCAAAACTCAACTCGGCACTCGCCGCTTTCATGTCTTTTTCTAAATTTTTAATTAAAGTTTTGACTCGACCACTTAAAAATAATTTCAGGTGATTAATATTTTTCTTATAATCTTTGGCGGAGATTTTATTGACGCAGGCACCGGAACAAAGATGGATTTCGTAATCAAAACATGGACGTGGCAAAGGAAGTTTTTTAGCTTCCCCCGCCTTCTCGCAGTAAGGGAAAATCTTTCGCAAAACCTTGAGGGCGTCCTTGATAGAGTTGAGATTTAGAAAGGGGCCGAGGTAGGTTTCACTAGCATCACGATTCTTACCTCTTACAATTATTGGCTTGGGAAATTTAGTTTTAGTGAAAGTGATAAATAAAAAACTCTTGTCGTCTTTTTCTTTAACGTTAAACGGCGGGTTAAACTTTTTAATATAATTAGCTTCGAGAACGAGCGCTTCTAAAGCTGAATTAGTGACTTCAAATTTAATGTCGGCGATCTCGGAAACTAAAGCTTCAATGCGCGCATCGTGAGCCTTTTGAAAATATGAGCTCACGCGACGCTTCAATGACCCCGCCTTACCCACGTATAACAAATCCCCCACCGCGTTTTTCATTAAATAAACACCGGGTGATTCTGGGAGATTTTTTAAGATTGTTTGGAGTTTTTGGGTCATTTTTACTAGGTTTTATGGCATTTTAACACTAATTGACTTTAATGGCAATTTTATGGTATAATTAAGGTAGAACCGATGAGAGCCGAATGCCTCGGCTTTATCGCATAAAATCGAATTCAGGAGAACAAGATCATGGTGCCGTGGCAAAATGAGGATCCTGGTTACGGGGTGCGGGTCAGCTACTTCAAAAGCCTAATGGGGGCCTTGTACTGCATTCAGAGGATTCTGTATGGATTCCAAGTTGGGTTTGATGAAACCCGAGAGAAATTCGCCTTCGTAGGTTTAGAAACCTACAGAGTCTACATGAGACGGCCGGAAATCGCACTCGTAGAACGGGTGATTCGGAATCTCAACACTGGCAATGAATTGCGTGAGGCGATTAGCCCTATGGAAATTAGTGTCAGCCTATTGGCTGCGCAAGCCAGGATGGCTTACTGCTTCCTAACACTGAACAGTCTCTGGGAGGCAAAGGGAAAGAATGTTGACTTCTTTATCAGCATTAGCGACGAGGATCTTGCGACGATCGTCGAACTAGCCACCACCCAGGGAGGAAGAGGAAGGCTAAATGCCGCTCAAGTCGCTGAAGAACTTGGGTTTTAATGCCAGCCGTCAATCGTGAACACGAACAACTCGAAGTCTTTGAACTTTGGGTTGTTTTTTTATTCATACATATAAATTTGACATTTATATATCTTTTGTGATATAATAAATACAGAACCGATGAGAGCTGGATTTCCCGGCTTTATCGCATAAAATTTAATTAGGGGGTGTCTCTTATGTTTCGTAAACCTGACTACTTCTGGAATTTCATGAGTGCTTTGAACTGCCTGCGGAAAAAGATGAGTGGGGCGAAATGCTTCTACCTCTTCTTCTCGTGGTGCTTGTGCGACGGCAAGATCTACAAAACTGGTTTGTACTTGTCTACGGTGATCTTCCTCTACAAGGGAACCGTCCTCCTGCAAGCAGAACCGATGGGCGCTCAGGAGCTCACCGCTGGCGGAGAAGCCAGGAAGTTCATGGTGAAAATGTCCATGCTAAGTCTCTACGGAGCACTCGGCGGGAACTACGCCAGCAACAGCTTCTGGAACGGGATCACGGACGAACAACTCGCTAACATCTACAAGGAAGCGAGCGAGAAAAAATGTTCTCCGGAGTCGGTGGCTCCCGGAATCTGGTTCGCTTGGCGTTAAATGCAACCAAGAAAAATCCAACCCAACAAACCGAAGGAGAGAATCATGATTAAGAAGATTACTGTGGCCCATATGGCTGGAAGTGAATCGACCATAACCGAATACACCAACAAGCTCGATGATCAAGATTGGAAATGCTGGATAATGGACATCCTGTCGGTGGGTGGAAAGATGGTCTCAGTGCCCATACCACCCAACAGATTACAGGGAGACCTTCCCGACTGCAGCCACCCGGGAATGAGAGAAATTCGCGAAACCTTTGATGGTGGAAAATTACCCGAAGCTGCACTGGTAATCTTTGTCATGAACGAATTAGCGTATGTAGGACTTGAAAACGATGCCGATCTTCAGGAGGTCAAAGATCTCAGAGATAGATTGACCGGGAAGGCCTAAAAGCTAAGCCAGCACCTAACACAAACAGCTCGAAGTCTGAGACTTCGAGCTGTTTTTTTATTTTTCTGTTTTCTTGTACAGCTTTTTTAGGTAGTGGCCGGTGTAGCTGCCGGCTTTTTTCATGACTTCTTCGGGGGTGCCTTTGGCTATGACTTCGCCGCCTTTGACGCCACCTTCGGGGCCGAGGTCGATTAGGTAGTCGGCGGATTTGATCATATCTAGGTTGTGTTCGATTAAGACGACGGTGTTGCCGCGGTCGACTAAGCGATTTAAAACATCGAGGAGTTTTTGGACGTCGGCGAAGTGTAAGCCCGTCGTAGGCTCGTCTAAAAGATAAATCGTTTTTCTGGTGTCGCGTTTGCCGAGCTCGGCGGCGAGCTTCACTCTTTGCGCCTCACCACCAGAAAGGGTGGTGGCAGATTGACCGAGTTTTAAATAACCCAAACCCACTTCTTTTAAAATTTTCATGCGGTCGTGGATCCATGGGATTTCACTGAAAAAAACCGTCGCCTCTTCGATCGACATTTGGAGAATGTCGTAAATATTTTTTTCTTGATATTCGACTTCTAAAGTCTCACGATCGAAACGCTTGCCTTTGCAAACCTCGCACTCGATTTCCACGGCGGGCAAAAAGTGCATCTCGATTTCTAACACGCCGCGGCCTTCGCAATTTTCGCAGCGGCCACCGCGGACGTTAAAACTGAAACGACCTTCGCGATAACCGCGAACTTTGGCATCAGGCGTCGAGGCAAAAAGCTCACGAATATAAGTCCATGCACCGACATAGGTGGCTGGGTTACTGCGAGGCGTGCGGCCGATTGGTGATTGATCGACATTCACTACGCGATTCAAGTAAGAAAGATTAAGAATTTCTTTGAAGGCACCAACTTTATAATCTGCACCGTTAAATTTATTGGCTAAATCTTTATAAAGCACATCGTAAAGCAAGGAGCTTTTACCGGAACCACTGACACCCGTGATGACCGTCATGCGGCCCAAGGGAATTTCGACGTCGATGTTTTTTAAGTTGTTAGCGGTGACACCTTTGAGTTTCAAAAGTGGGGTGGTTTTAGTGACGGGGCGGCGCTCGTCTGGCCAAGTAATTACTATGTCCCCTCTTAGATAATCTAGGGTTAAAGACTTTTGTGATTTGTCTTTGAGAATTTCTGGAATGGGGCCGATGGCCACCACCTCACCACCATTAACACCAGCAGCGGGGCCGATGTCGACTAAAAAGTCACTCGCCATAATCGTGTCTTCGTCATGCTCGACGACGAGGACAGTGTTGCCGAGGTCGCGCAGTTTTTTTAGGGTTTCGATTAATTTTTCGTTGTCTTTTTGATGGAGGCCGATAGTGGGCTCATCTAAAATATAGAGGGTGCCAGTGAGTCGACTGCCGATTTGCGAAGCGAGGCGAATACGCTGGCCTTCGCCGCCGGAGAGCGTGGCGCTTTTACGATCGAGGGTTAGATAATTTAAACCGACATCGAAGAGGAATTTTAAGCGGCCGTTAATTTCTTTTAAAATATTTTCGGCGACTTTGTGATCTTTATTTTCACCTTTTTCAAAAGCGGTAAGAAGCTTGTGTTCATAGTCGAAGAAAAAATCTCGGACTTCTTCGATAGATTGGGCAGTGACTTCGGCGATATTTTTATTATTTAATAAAACGCTAAGCGATTCTTTTTTAAGGCGTTGGCCGCGGCAGGCTTCACAAGGGTGATCGGAAAAAAGTTCTTTAATGCCCAAGCCACCACATTCGGTGCAGGCGCCGAAAGGTGAATTGAAAGAAAAAAGGCGAGGTTCGATTTCGGGGAAAGAAAAGCCGTCGTTCGGACAAGTAAATTTAGCGGAGAAGGTCATTTCTTTGTCGCCTAAAATAGTGACGACGTCGTTGCCGTATTTTAAACCGCTCTCGATCGCTTCAGCTAAACGGGCGCGATTATCTTTCTCGGTAAAATCTAAAGTAGACGGAATGCGGTCGACAACGAGGTCGATGAAGTGGGCTTTGTAGCGAGAGAGTTCGATGCGCTGGCGGAGAGAAAGGAATTGGCCATTAACGCGGACTTCGGAGAAACCGGCGTTTAGAAAGTCGTAAAGTTTTTGATAGTACTCGCCTTTGCGGCCACGGACAACGGGTGCCAAAATCACGTAAGTCCCCCGCTCTTTGCTGTCTTTGAAAAGCGAGACGGTGAGATCGACGATTTCTTCTTTGGTAAGTTTTTTAATATGGTGACCGCACTCAGGGCAATGAGGTTCGCCGAGACGCGCGAAAAGAACGCGGAGATAATCGTAAATCTCGGTGGTGGTAGCCACCGTAGAACGCGGGTTGTGGGAATGGCTTTTTTGGTCGATCGAAATAGATGGGCTTAAGCCTTCGATCTCGTCGACATCAGGCTTATCGATTTTGGATAAAAACTGGCGAGCGTAGGAAGAAAGACTCTCAATATAGCGCCTTTGACCTTCGGCGAAGATGGTGTCAAAAGCCAGCGAGCTTTTGCCAGAGCCAGAAAGACCGGTAAAAACCACCATCTTATCTCGAGGAATTTCGATCGAAATGTTTTTTAAATTGTGTTCGCGGGCACCCTTAACCCTGATTTTATTGACCATAATTGATTTTTAACCGTGATAACCGTTTATTATAAAGATTTTTTTGATAAGGGGCAAGGTAAAACAAAACCGACCTTATTGGTCGGTTTGAATATTGTTATTCGATTTCAGGATTTAAAATTAGGGATTCTAGGAATGGAGTAGCTCTAGAATCTACTAACTCTAATTCGGTGCGGTCGGGAAAATACATAAGCCTGAGATGTTCCCAACTATTAGCACCAACACAAAGATTGAATTTATAATGAACGCCTAAACTGCGATAGAGACTTTCGACTCGTGTCTTTGTAGGTGGTCGCCACTGGTAAATAGAAATATCTTGAACGTAGAAAATAAAAGGCTGGCCATTATTGGTACAGGTGGCCTGAAAAATTTTCCGATCAGGGTGAAGGTGCGGGTAAGCAGAAGCTGGTGGAGAGCGTGTAATTTCAGTGAAAATTTCTTCCAGTGTTGGCATACCTGTAAAAGTAATCGTAGTGAAAACGATCGACATAAGCTGACTCCCCTCCTTGATTAAGTGGTTTTAGAATCTGTCGTAAAGATTTTCGGCATCTTCAACACTCATAGGAACATCTAAGATCGCGGTTTTGGAATCTATGAAATACCTCACTTCGAATAAACGAGGAGCACGCCCCAAACCAAAAACTCTGATCTTTAAGTCGCGATATCTTTGTTTAGTCGTAGAATCGGTGTAGCCGATAGAAAACGAGATGATAGAAAAGGAACATGGCTTAAATTCGTTAAGATTACTATTTCTAATGCATTTAATTGACCAAACTTGATTAGTGGAAAGAAAAGCGGCGGTAAAAATTTCGTCTTCGATAGGTAGATCAACAAACTCAATCGTCCCACAAGGAGACGAATTATCATCTGTGAAAGTCATGACGAGTCTCCGTAAAAATTTCAAAGGACTTTATTTTTATAGCATAAAGAAAAACCCCGTGCTAGGTTGCACGGGGTTGAATCAATGTACTAAATGTAAAACTTTCTAATCGGCTTTTACTTACCGAGGCTGGCTTTCAATGCAGTCAAAGCATCGTCGACTTCGGAAGTGTCTTCGACACTCGCGAGCAACGCATCTTCGTCCACATCGGCGGCCAGAGTTTCCAAAGCAGTGAGCTTGGCTTCGTCGTCGTCGTAATCATCCTGAAGAGAGGCCAAACGACTGAAGGCGTCGCTCGCACCAAGACCGGTTTTGGCATCGACCAGGCTTTTCCGAATTTCATTGGAAGCAGAACGCACTTCGAAAGTAGCGATCTTGTCTTCCGCAGAATTAACGAGATCCTGCCGCTGCCTGACCTCTTCACGCGTCTTCGTAATCAAGGCCTCGTTGCTATCCCAGACCTTTTGCAATTCGGCAGCCTGTTGATCCAGCCTACTCTTCTTGCCAAGGGCGACTCGGGCAGCAGCATCATTGTTGGCCTTGACCGCGGTCGTGGCCAGCCTTCCATACTTCAGAGCGTTCGCTTTCGAAGTTGCGAGCCGCTTAGTCAGACTGCCATTTTTGGGATCATTTTGCGCCATCAAACCGGCCAGCTTCTGGCGAAATTCGCCGAGCTGCTTATTTGCATCCACGACGTCGAACTTTGCGTTCGCAGTCTTCGAAACCAATTTGTCTTTCACCGGTTCGGTTGCACCAACCCACCAGCGCTTCCAAGTTTCAAGCCACGAAATATTAGCCAAGGGACACCTCCTTCTAGTGCGCTACGGGTTTACCGTGAGCGGACCAATGGTTTTGGGGTTTACCCCATTAGATAATTACTATATCTAACGGGGCTTGGGAAAACTTCTGAAACCGAGAGTTACACGGTGTAAATCGCGGTTTCGAAATTGACGAGGGCGCGATTCAACTGAGTCATCTGGTCGGCCAGCTCTTCCACCGAGAAATCTTGGTTGGAAACGCTGTTGACCATGACGAACAGAGACTTCGCTGGATCTTCATTTTCGGTGTCAGCAAGCAGAGCGACTGCGAAAGGCAGAAACTCCATGTTCAGAGCCAGCAGCTTGAGAGCGAAGCCGCCCTCATTGACTGGTAGATCGGCGAGACTACAAAGATCGACGGCGAAGACAAACTGGCCTTCGCCGCGATTCTCGGTAATCACCAAAGTCCGCTGCTTGTCCATGACGTTCAGGGACACTTGCAGACTATCGCGCTCTCCGTTGATGCCAGCTTCGAAGCCGAGACCCTGAAGAGCATGGCCAATCGTGACCAAATTACTCAACTTGCCAGAAGTTGTTCCGGGTGACACCGCAGTGTCGTCCGAAACAGCTAGTTTTGTTGGAGTGTCGTTCATAAGGCACCAGTTCCTTTCCTCTACCAGAGAGGGGTTAGGAGGGAAACGAAGGGATGCGCAGCACCATGCCGCGCATCCCTAAACCAGAAACATCCACGCTATCGATTATTGCTGATAAACATCGAGATCACCTGCGAAAACTTCGCGACCAAACATGAAATCAACCCAACCGCCACGCGGCAGATCGCTCTTTTCACCGACTTCTCGGATTAAAGCGAATGGTTGATCGCAAAGATCGTGTTCACAGCTATATTCGGTCAAAGAGACAAATGAAATCTTATTGCCCAACTCAGAATCCCTGCCTTCGCCATGATAGGTATCGGTTTTGTTGTACCAGAGATCGACATTACCTTGACCCTCGATCGCCACCTCATTTCTGAATTGAGGCGTGAAGTCTAAGGCGCGGACATCAAAACCTGTTTTTCGGCCGGTGTTGTTCTCGAAGAACCAATGTCCCGGCACGCCATCGTGCTCACAACAAAGGAACTTTCGATCACCACACTCCAAACCTTCTGGCTTGTAGACCACATAGTAAGCGATCCGCTTGCCAAAAGTTTTCACCAAAAGATAAAGATCTCGGTCGTCATCCAGAAGGAAGAAATACCAACGAGCCCCCAAACTAATCTCGAGCACGGATTCGATGCGTTGCACCGGATATCGCTTCTCGAGCAGTGGACTACTTTGGTCACCGCCAGTCACACACTCTTTCAAGGTAAGCTCATCGGTCAAAACAATCTCATCACCAAGTCTAATCCTTCCCCATAACTTAGGGTCGTCGACTTTGGACATGCTGCTTTTTTCCTTTCGGCGAGCTCAAGGCAAGCCTTTCTTCAGCCAACCGTCACTTTAAAAGTGACGGTTGGCTTTGGAGTTTGAGGTTTGAGAAATCAATTATTTAGCCATGCCTAGCCATCGAAAGCACTGCGATCACAACAATAATCATGATGATCATGCCTAACCAGAAGCCGAAGCTTGGGCCAGTTGAATAAACAACACCGCCTCCACCATAACCACCGCCCGAAACTACAGTCGAGGTACCGTCGTCGTTGTTTGTGACAACAACTGGCGCGGTTTGAACCACAACTGGTTGCTGGCCATAGTAATAGCTGTGGCGATCCATCAGCATCGAGAGCATCAAAGTATCTCGAAATACATCGTAAGCAAACCATCGCCCACCAGACATGTAGCCGTAACCACCATACCCACTGTTGTACTGGATATTGTAGGTGTTGCCACCCACACTGGTAGTTTGAGGAATGTAGTCTGGTCGAGTTTTTGGCTCACTCTTGAAAGTAGAGGCGTACTTAGTCTCATTCTTAGTCTTGAAATCCTTCGCTGCTTCATCACGACTCTTGAACGCTGTGCCGTTTTTGACGGCGGCAGCTTTCATTTCGGCAGCCATCTTCGCACCGTCCGTTTTTGGTTTAGCGTCCGCATTACGGTTGGTGTTGAGATTAGAGCCTGAAGTCGCAGTAGCAGTCTTTTTGGAATTATCCGGATTGGAAAATCCCTTATTACCGCCGCCCAACCCAGTTGCCGCCTTCGAATTATCCGAACCAACTTGGCCGGAATTCTGAGCAGTCTTAGGGTCGCTGAAGCCTTTGTTACCACCACCAAGACCTTGCGGCTTGGTAGCTGGCTGTTGCGTGGTAGGCGAAGTCTTTTGACTAAAACCACTGTTACCCCCGCCTAGACCAGAAGGCTTTGCAGGTGAAGAAGTAGTCGGAGCTTTGTTGGAAAATCCCTTGTTACCACCACCGAGGCCCGAAGGCTTTGCGGGAGAAGTAACAGACGGAGACTTGGAAACCGAAGAGGTTTTGTTGCCGCCACCCCAACCGGAATTACCGAGGCCAGAGGATCGAGAGACTGAGGGCGAACTGATTTTGGGAGCGCTGCTCTTAAACCCACCGCCAGACTTAAATCCACCACCACTACTTTTGAAACCCCCGCCGCCCGAAAAACCTTTCGAGCCACCGGAGAATCCTCCGCCACTACGACCGCCACCGCCTTTTCCAGCTTCACAAACCGCTGGGACAAGCATGGCAAAGGCCAATATCAAAGCAACGAATCGCTTGAGATGCGTCTTCATAACTGAATTACTCCTTGTTCTTGGACGACGCGTCATCATTCACCTTCGGTGAACTTGTTTCGCTCGGCGTCTCGGTTTTGGGATCGGAATCTTTGGCCGGCTCAGCTACCTGAGCCTCATGAGCCTTGAGGGCGTTCAACTGTTTTTCGATACTTGCCTCCGTTTCAACGATTGCCGCGTGAATCGCCTCGTCTTGCTCCGCTTGCGCTAAGGCCGCAGCCGTCGCACTCGCCTTGAGCATCACAGGCTCGATCACGCTTGAACTTAAAACCGCAATGCCGCAAAGCAATGAGGCCAAAAGCGCAGCGCTACCAAAATTCTTATCTCGAGCAATTTCAGATTGAATGTTTGATGGGGTAAGAACCAACTTAGCCACCACCAACCCCGCGATAAGCATAAATGGAATTAAGATCACACACAGAGCAATAGTTGTTCCAACCTCAGCGAAGAAGTTTGAAGATGCACCAACGAGCGTGCTACCCACAACCCAAGCAAAGGCTACATTGAAACCACCAACCATTACGCCGGCAGATTCGTTGTTGTCATGAATTTCAGCCACATCATCGTAAGGAGTCACAATGTGCTTAAAGAGAGTGGAGGCGATAAACAATGCCGCCATACCCACCGCCCAGTAAGCCCAAATGTCTCGCAAGCCAATGAGAAAGTTATCACTCTCACCTGTCATGATACTTTTCACCATAATGCCACCGGCAATAAAGTGACTAGCAATCACCCAAGCAGGAGCCTTAGCTTCCTTGTCCAAAATGAATTGGATAAGCTTGTGCTTCCGAACACTTTTTTCCGTGTTCGGAAACTTCTTGTTGAACAAAGTGAGACTCATTAATAAACCCGTAGCTAAAATAATCAAATTACTCATGCCGCCCAGAATAATGAAGTCGAGCAAGCTCATCATGGTGTCTTTCGGCGTATCGGTCTTTTGACCCTGAATACCGAAGAAAATGCCACTCAAAGCAATCGCAATACCGAGCATGTAGCCTCCGAATACGATCCCTGAAGCGGGATTATTCTTGTAGATAATCGAGTCTTTCAGGCCAGGATTGGCCATTTGAAAAAACACCTTGCCCATCAAGAGCATCACTACGGCAACCGCCAGATACGGCAGCTGCGCCAACACAAATTCAAGAGTCTGTAACATGGTCGCGGGTTCCTTTCTGTGAGATGCGACGCGAACTAAAAACTTACGCACACATTAAACTGTCAAAGTTCATGCGTTTCTAGCTCCAACCTACGAGGCGGGAGCTCTCAACACAGTTTTTCTAAAATAGCAGATTTGTTTGGGTTTGTCAACGGTTACCAACCCCGTCGTCCTATACATTAAAATCAACTCCTCCGTCATTGCGAGGGAGGCCTTAAAGCCGACCGCGGCAATCTATAAGCAATAAGTACTACCTTTATTCTAGATTGCCACCCCGTTCGTGGAATTTATCCTGAGTTTATCGAAGGACTCACTCCTCGCAATGACAAATCGGGAGTCTTTTTCTGTAAATAATCTAGATTTAAAGCCCTTCGACAGGCTCAGGACAAGCCATTTTGCGTTCATTTGACTTTTATGGCTTTTTTATGTTATAATTAAGGCAGAACACCAACGAGTCACGTTGACTCGAAAAATTTAGGATTTGGTACTTAAACCCCTGTTTTGCAAAGGAATACCTCATGTACCCAGTCGCCGCTTCGCTGTTTGGAATCGCTTTTGTGATTTTTGCTGCATGGACAACGTACCTCCTGGTGCGCGTCCAAGAGCTGAAAGAGAAGCTCTATCAGTTCTCTTCGCTATCTCGGGATGCACTTTCCCAAAAGCAAGCTGCCGAAGGGAAATCTGGTGAGCTAGGTGTCGCACTCTCACTTTGCCAAGATCGCCTCAAGCAAAAGAGTGAGGAGGGCGAATGGCTTGGTAGACAACTTCAAGTTCATGCAAAAGGTCTGAATACAATGAGAAGAAGGCTACGAGCCAGAGTTGCGAGCCAAAGAAAGAACTATGAATTCGAAGATGCGACCCGCGAATAAAAACGTGGACAGCACGAGAACCAGAATGGCTACGCCGACGTACGCGTAGCAAAATGAAATCAAACACCAGACACAGGGAATGGATCATGGCACTTGTGAGAGCAAAATCTTTCAGAAACCTAGAGGCCGAAAAAAGGGCTTTGGAGGCAAAGCTGGAGATTTTAGGATCCGAACTAGAAACAGCCTTCAAAGAAAAGGCTCGATCTCATGCTCATGTCGATGCCGCGATAGTGATTGAAATCATTGACGTTGTGAAAATCGACGTAGGGATGAGATCTAGAATGCTCAGCTATTGCCGAACTGGAAAAAGAAGCAACGACGCAAAGACCAGGAGGGAATACATTAAGGTCTCAGAACACCTCAAGAAAAATTGAAGGGTTGAATCATGCCAAACGAAAAACTACGAACGTTTTCAGAGTTGTCGAGAGAAAAGGAGGTCAGCCTCGCCGATCTTATGGCAACTCTCAAGGCGGCGGCTGCTTCGGGGGAAGATATTGAATACTGGACGGTGGTCGAAGTGATCGAAAAAGTCTGGAAAAGAAAAAGGATTTCAAAAAAAGACATCGATCAAATGGTACGCGACTGCCACCCTCCAGGGGGAAGATCCGACCAAGCCGAGGTAAATCGTAAGTATGAAAAAGTGCGAGCGTACTTGAATAGCATGCTCGACCGACCGTAAGGCTCAACAACAAATACCTCTCAATTTAAGAAAGTGAGGCAGGGGAATTATGGCCAAAGCTAAGGAAATTAAAATCTCGACTATTCTTTTCATTTTTGCATTTGTCATGTTCTTACTTGGCCTAGCTAATCTGTAGAGAGTACCGAACAATCTGATTTAAAACCGAGAGTGCGATTACACTACTCGGTTTTTTTATTTTTAAAATTGAATAGATTCCACGCCTCATCTTTGTAGTTAATTTTTGAATAAAAAATTAAACAAAGTTGGGCTCTGAATGACCCGCCTTCACATGAAGCTTCGGCGAGGCACGGCAGTATAAAAAATAAGTTTGTATAACTTCTATTTATTATTTTCTTTTTTCTTTTCTAAATCTTCTTTTAATAATTTAATTTCGTCACGGAGGAGGGCGGCGACTTCGAAGTCTAATTGCTTCGCGGCGTCACGCATTTCTTTTTCTTTTTGTTTGATGATTTTCTCTAATGATTTGGCGGAGCGGTCGGCGATGGCGCTTAATTCTATTTTCAATGTGCCGGAAATGGCGCCTAAAGAGTCTTTAATCTCTTTAATAATAGTTGTCGGTGTAATGTTATTTTCTTTATTATATTTTTCTTGAATGGTGCGACGGCGATTGGTTTCGCTTATCGCCCGCTCCATGGAACCGGTAATATTATCGGCGTACATTAAAACTTTACCTTTCACATTACGGGCGGCGCGGCCAACAGTTTGAATGAGCGAGGTTTCACTGCGGAGAAAACCCTCTTTGTCGGCGTCTAAAATAGCGACGAGAGAAACTTCGGGTAAATCCAAACCTTCACGCAAAAGGTTAACGCCAATTAAAACATCGAACTCTCCTTTTCTTAGGGCGGTTAAAATGCGAATACGATCTAGGGTTTTTACATCCGAATGGAGATAAGTGACTTTGATTTTTTTGTCAGCAAGAAAAGCACTTAAATCTTCCGCCATTTTTTTAGTGAGGGTGGTGACGAGGATGCGCTCACCCAAAGCAATCGTGGCTTCGATGCGCGGAATTAAATCTTGGATTTGATTAAGGGCTGGTAAGACAACTATTTCAGGGTCAATAAGCCCGGTCGGGCGAATGATTTGCTCGACGATTTGGTCGCTCAAGGCTTTTTCAAATTTACTTGGGGTGGCGGAAACATAAATGGTTTGGCCGACGCGTTCGGCGAACTCATCGTATTTCAGTGGCCGGTTGTCGGCGGCACTTGGCAACCGAAAACCATACTCGATTAAATTTTGTTTGCGGGCGGCGTCGCCAGCATACATCCCTTGGAGCTGCGGCATCGTGACATGTGACTCGTCGATAATCGTCAAAAAATCTTTTGGGAAATAATCAAGCAAGGTGGCGCCAGGCTCACCCGGAGTGCGACCAGCTAAATGACGGGAATAATTTTCGATGCCGTTACAATAACCAATTTCGCGAATCATCGCGATGTCGAAATTAGTGCGACGCTCTAAGCGCTCGGCTTCGAGGAGCTTGCCTTCGGCCTCCATTTTTTTTAATTGCTCTTTGAGTTCAAGGGCGATCGCTTTAATGGCGCGGTCTCTTTCGGGAATGGTGGTAATAAAATGTTTCGCGGGAGCGATAAAAGTTTCTTCTATACTTGGCGTAATCCCAACTTGGAAACCTTCAACTGGATCCACCTCATAAAGATTTTCTAAAATGCCATCTTTCACTTCGAGATAATAAATAATTTCGCGATCGAGCGGCATAATCTCCCAATTATCACCGCGGAGTCTAAAATTACCGCGGCCGACATCGGCGTTGGTGCGAGTAAAATAAAGTTCAACTAACTTTTTCATCATGGCGGTGCGGTCGATTGCCTGCCCCACGGCAAAATGTAAAATATTATTTGCGTAAGCTTCTGGAGCGCCTAAGCCATAAATGCACGAAACCGAGGCTACGATAATTGAATCGCGTCGCGTTAAAAGATTGGTGGTCGCAGCGTGGCGAAGCTTGTCGATCTCTTCATTGATCATCGCCTCTTTAGCGATGTAAGTGTCAGAAGTTGGAATATAAGCTTCGGGCTGATAATAGTCGTAATAAGAGACGAAATAACTTACGGCGTTTTCGGGGAATAGTTCGCGGAGCTCGTTACAAAGCTGAGCGGCTAAAGTTTTATTGTGCGCGATCACAAGAGCTGGGCGGTTGGTTTGTGCGATCACATTTGCGATCGTAAAAGTCTTACCAGAACCGGTAACACCCAAAAGAGTTTGAGCTTTTAGGCCTTTTTCAAGGCCGGAAACTAAAGACTTAATAGCTTCAGGCTGATCGCCGGCGGGCTTGTTATTAGAGGTTAGTTTGAAAGTTTGACTCATGAATGTGTAAATTATGATGATTTTTTTGGGTTTGGGCAAGGTCACACTATTTTGTCATCCCGGCCACCGAGCCGGGATCCAGTTCGATAAAAAATATTATAGTTTCTTAATGAACTGGATCCCGCATCATTTCCGACCGAGTACGGTCGAGTGCGGGATGACAGGCAGGAGATAAAAAATCGACCTCATGGGTCGATTAAAATTCCTAATACTAACTAATAATAACTACTGATTTTTCTACCTTTACTATGAGCATGAGTGGCACCACAAATGTCGCAAGTGCCGATACCGGTCGATTGAGCAAAAACAATTCGACCACCGCACACTTCACCGTCATCATTACTTTCATCGCAAGTATGAAAATCGTGATTTCTTTGAGCTTCCCATTTAGCCGCAAGTCTTTTTCTGAAATGCTTTCTTCTCTTCGTTCCCATTGCTGTCATAGCTAATCTCCTTTGGCTGATTGACTAGAAAATACTACAAAAATAATCTTAAAGAGCGAAGCTAGATAATAAAACACATTAATTAAAAAGTAAATCCCCGCTTTTAGCGGGGATTTACTATCTAAAACTTTAAAGAAGGATTAGTGCTTCTCCCACTCTTCGCGGAGTTTGTGTAATAAGTAACCAGCCTCTTCTTTGCCACCTAAGCCAAAGGCTAAGCCACCAGCTAAAGCGAACATCGCGATCGCACCAGTAATTACCGTGTTGATAATTTCTTTAGCAATGCCTAATTGATAGAAGGCGGTGAGCAAACCAAAGATCATCACCATCCACCAAGCCAAGCTACCTAAAAACTTACCAGCGTGTAATCTTGCACCCAAAACCGAACTCTTCGCTAAACCCCTTAAGAAGTTGGCCGTAATAAGAGTGACGAGCAAAATCAAGAAAGATATAACGACATGCGGAATGTAGAGCAAAACATCACCCAAGAAAGAAGAAAGGGCGAAGAAGCCGAGAATGTCTGAGGAAGCGAGGAAGAAAACGATTAAGGAAAACCAGAAAACTAATTCCCCCAAGAAATAACCAGCGTTAAGCTCCAAGCCAGCTCTGTGGAAATATGTTTCTAAGTTAAGCCACCTCAAAAGAGAGTCGATCTTCAAATGATGAACGATCCCCTCCACTAACTTAGCTAAACCGACTGCAACTACAAAACCGATTAATAATACTATAAGTGCCCCTACCAAATCTGGTAAGAACATTGCTACTTTTTGCCAAGAATTAAAAAACGACTGAACGATAATGTTGGCCCAATAATTAAAAACCATAATTAATTAATATGATTGACGACTTTAATTTGTTGATAAGTTAATTGTAACATTTTTAATTTTTGTAAACCTTGAGTGGCTGTGGACAACTTTAATAAAAATCCCCGATGCGTGATTGGGGATTAACTAAGCTGGTAGAAAACTCTCATCCAGAAGAAATGATGCGTGGCACTACTAGTCAATGCGACTCCGTTCAAATAAACCACAAGACAAAATTCGTCTTCCTCTAATGCAACTTCAGGGGCATGAATGTAGAGTCGTGAAAGTTCGATGCTCTTAATATGAATATCTAATGGAGTGCTCTTGAGAAAATTCCGAAGGCGGCGGCGCAACCTCATGGCATGCTTACAGTGATTATTCAGACAAGACTTTAAAGGTCCAAAAAAATTATTCCGGAAAGACTTGAGCATGGTGAAACTCCCATAGTAGAGGGCGGTAATCAAACAACTAGAATCATTATAACAAAAACCCCGAGAACGTCGGGGTTTGATTGAAAATTAAATCCAAGTAATTTTGGCCTGAGCTTTTTCGATCATACTAAGAGCTTCGCTCTCGGTAAGGACACATACGATCAAATGATTTACCTCATACTGAAATAAACGATTATTTCTTTCGTGACAGATCGAGAAAATTCCTTCAGTGCCAATAATATATCTTGTCTCTCTAATAAGATTCGCCCGGCTAGTCTTAGACTTCCTGGGATTAGAAATATCAAACCGTCTCGCAGCGTCTTCATATAGAGCTATGAAATATTCGCCGTGGGGAATATTAGAATAAATTCGGAGGAGATCAGCGCCATCTAAATCGCCTAACCCAAGTTTTTGGCCAAAGTCATTATACCAACCAGCATTTCTTATTAAGGTATCTCGCTTAGATCTTATCTGTTCATTTTTCAGAAAAAACAAAGGTCTTCTATCTTTCTCATAAAGACCTTTAGTTAAAAATCTTCGTTGTTTCATGGTTGATTTTCCTTATTGAGAAACTCGACAAGAGTTAGCCAGTCATTAAGAGCGGCGATGCCGGGTGGTACTTTCCGGCCGGTGAAACAAATCAAATCCCTCATGCAAGGTAAGCCTCTCAAAGAAAGAAGTTTTTCGAGCGAGTCGT
>CAYHSQ010000010.1:0-16861 GCA_964359365.1 uncultured Candidatus Saccharibacteria bacterium
GATCGAGTGGCCGATGTAATTTTTGGCATTATGGCTCAAGAGGCCGGTAAAGTTTCATATTTCAAGACAGAGATCGAAGAACGGCAGAGGCCTGATCAGGTAAAGAGTGCCTATCGAGCCCTGAGGACGATTCACACGCCTTCAGATCCTAAGTCTCGCAAACTTGAAAGTCGTTCGGTGACTCGTCATAAAAAAGTTGGTGATTAATCATGTTTCCCAATCTAAGCTTTCTTAGTAGACCCAGGAAAGCTAGGCCGCTCGAACTAATGGTGACTCTGTGGCCGAGCTTTTCCCATTTTAGTAAATTCGCTAATAGTAGTAGTCTTTCTGGTATTCGCCTGAATAGTGCCATGATTACTAATCCAGAATTAGCGGTCGAACTTGATAGATTGCCTAAGTTGGGCAAGACTCAACCCCTTTGGTTTGATGCCAAAGGCCGTCAGCTTCGAGTGACTTGGGTTGATGAAGATAATCACGACCATTTAGACATTCGCCTCAATCATCGCATCGATGTTAGCACTCCAACTTTGGTAGCTTTCAAAGCCGGCCAAGACTGTGCTCAGCTTGTGCGGTTAGAAGAGGGTGGCCAAAGGTTAATTTTTAGCGGTGGTCCGGCTTGTCTCGTTAAGCCTGGCGAATCCATTCATTTTCCAAAAGCTACCTACGATGTCATTAGTCCCACTTTTACCGAAGTCGAAATGCAAAAAATTGATCAGGTTAGGAAGGCCGGCTTCAGGAAATATTTTCTTTCCTATGTTGAGTCTGAAAGGGATATTGATGAATTTCAAGAATTAGTTGGCCGACATTCGGAGATCATGTTGAAGATTGAAAATCAACGTGGGCTCGATTTCGTGGCTAATAAATTCAAGAAGCGTGATAATCTCACTTTGGTGGCCGCTCGCGGCGACCTTTATGTTGAGGTGCATCGCCCGCATCAAATTCTCGCTGCTCAGAAATTAATCATCGAGAAAGACCCCGAAGCCTTAGTCGGTTCTAGATTAATGCTTTCGGTCGTCAATCAATTGAAAAATGATAAGTTGATTAAAGCCATTAAGGTGGTGCGAGCTGATCGCTCAATCGATCCTGATCAAACAATCGAAAGAGCCCTACTAACAGCCATTAATCGAGACTTTCCGTCTTGTTCAGATTTCTGTGAGTTGGCCTACCTTTATGACATTGGCTATCGTCGCATGATGCTCTGTGATGAGCTCTGCATCTACGAAGATCTATTAGATATGGCAGTTGGTGCCTTCAATGCCTTTCGTAGTAATTACTGCAATTAAATGCAAATCCCGCGTGAAGCGGGATTTTTTTATAATGAGTTTTTCGAACTATTATTTCTTTCTGTTAACTGGTGTCGATAGGCCAACCCACCAGTGAGATGGATCAACTTTCATTAGTTCTGACCCTAGTTCTTTAGCAGTTTTAGATTTTAATCTTGCTATGGGCTTAGCTTGAAATCTACCCTCCAACCAAAGCTTCGCTTCTTTATTACCCTGCCAGTCGTACTCCCTTAAAAGCAAGACTTGATCTAAGATATCGGCGTCTTTTGCTAAGATCGCCTCTTTAGTTTTTCTCGCCTCGTATTCATCAATCAAATCTTTAAAATCAGGAAATGGTAGAGTCCCAAACTGATCCCTGTGAATTTCTTCGTCAAAGATTTTTACATATCGCTTATGTACCCAATTATGATCGCCAGTTCTAGCTTCGGCCATATCATGTAGTAGGCACATCATCATTGTTTTATAGAGATCAGCTTTCTCCATTTTAGCTAAATACCAACCGATTATAGCCACTCTATAGGAATGCGAAGCAATACTATCGCTCATATCGTCAGTTAAAAGCGTTTGCCGATGCATTCGCATGAGTTTCCTCATGGTTCCGACCTCAAATAAGAAATCCGCCACCCTTTTATTGTTTTTCATAGGTTTATTAAGTAAGCGTTATTACGCCTCGATTATGCTCCTTTGGCTAACTATTGTCCAACTTCTCCTATTCTTCTCCCACCACCATATTTAATTTAAAAAAGAGCCCCCTTGGAAACATGACGGAGGAAAATTTTATTTGCCCCCCATAAAATTATTCCGTTTTCCAAGGGGGCTCTTTTTTAAATTAAACAAACCCATCTTATCCACAGATCTTTTTTTGGGTGTTGTGATAAGATTAAAGCAACGTATTTTGTCTAATACAAAAAATTAATATAAATAAAACAAATGCCCGGTTCATTTTTTTATCAATTATCCAAAAAGTTATTTTTAGTCGTGCCACTTCTTTTAATTAGTCTTCTATTAGCAAGACTAATTTTTTTAAGTTCTATTGTTCATGCCGCAGTTACTGAAGCTGTAGCTACTACCAGTACGGTTATGCCTAACCAGACTATTAAAGCTTCAAGCACTGACACTCCAGTTATCAAATTTAGATTAACAGGGGACAATGCCGACAACACCGTTACTCAAGTTTCTGTTAAGCCAGTTTCGACCGCTGGCCCAGCCGTCGCCGCCGATATTTTAAACTTTAAAGTTTGGAAGTCGGCTGACAGCGCCTTAGATGGTGGGGATACTCTTGTTGGCACTCAAACTACTATTGCTACCATGGGTTCGGCTACCAATATTACGGTAACCGATACTATAGGTGCCACTTCATCTTTCTATATTGTGACAGTCGCTACCTCTTCTGCTCTAGTCAGCGGCCATGCTTTTAGAGTGGATATGGCTGCGAATGCTATCACAGCTGGTGGTACTGGCGGCGCAGCCATTGGCTCAGCTCTAACCGCTACCAATTCTTTAACCGGAGATACCGTGGCTCCTACTTTTAATTCCAATCAATCTGGTCCTCAAAATAACTCGACCAATGTGCCTATCAGCACCTTTATTCATCAGGGTTTTAATGAAAATCTAGATCAAATGACTCTTAATTCTAGTAATATTAGTCTTTGTTCTGGCTCGGCTTGTGGTAGTGGAGGAACCGCGGTTGGTACCGCCATCAGACCTTTTCCTAATGGTTTTGATTTAGTGGTTTCTGATAAGCCCACCTATGCCTCGGGCTCAAATTTTGCCAAACTCACCACCGCTGGACAGGGCTTTTACTTCCTTCAGGGCACTAACCCAGTTATGCCTCAGGGCAGTTATGTCTTACCAACCAACGGTGATATCGTTTATTTCCAACACGAAACTTTTCCAGCCGAATTAGGTGTCGTTACAAATAACACCCTCACTTCAGGTACCTTCTCAATCAATAATTTTAATCTTTTTGGTCCTCAAATGCTCGTTAAGGTGGCTAGTCCAGCAGCGACCGGAGCAGTTAGTGGTACTACCGCAGTTACGACCGGTGACCTTATAGTTCTAAATTCTAGTGCTAATCCAACCGACTCTCGTTATAATTGGCACCTAGTTACAACCGGCGCCGCTATCAATAATTCTGGCTTAAGAATTGATGGCGCTGGCGCCGCTCCTACTTTTATTGCCGGTTCTAGTTTTAGCACCATGACCCCAACTGCTACTGTGACTGATAATGGTGTTACTGCCGACGGCACTTTAGCTGTTTCAGTAGGAGATTTAGTCTTTGCTAAGGTGGGTTCTAATGCCTATGGTTGGCACGTTGTGACCGGAGCTGGCAATCTTTCTTCCGACACCACCGAAGCCACTGCTTCTTTAGATAATCTTTCAGCCGCCAATTCTAAGGTGGCTAATTCCAGTCAAATAAGTAAGCTTTCTTCTGCCGCTCAAGGCTTAGTCACCGACACCACCACCGTTTTAAGTTTTGGTGATATTGTTTTTGCCAAAGCCACCGCTAACGCTGCAAATACTGGTGTCTATGCCTTCCACTTAGTTTCTGCTGGAGCCACTGGCGCCTCGAGTAATAGTCTTCGCTTCGATAACGCCTCTTCAAATCTTTCAACGGGTACCACATATGTTATTACCGTAGGCACCGGCGTTAAAGATTCGGCTGGTAACGCGCTTGCCTCGGCTGTTAATACCAGTTTTTCCACTGGTTCTACAGGTAGCGCTAACACCACTCCGCCTTTCGTCCAATCATCTACTCCGCAGCCTGGTAATCAATCGTTCCCAATTAGCGCTCCTATCAAACTTCAATTCTCAGTCCCGATGGAGGCTTCTGCTACGGGCACAGTAACAAGCTCGTCCAATATCGGTTTATTCTTAGATAGTTTTGGTGGTACTGGCACTGTGGTTGCCGCTACTAACACCTATGATTCAGCTACTAATACCGTCACTATTACCCCGAGTGCTCCCTTAACTGCAAGTACAGGTTATCTAGTGAAGGTTAATCCAACCACTCTTTCTGCGACCGGTGTTGCCTCTCAAAATTACTCCCTAAACTTCCGCGCAGGGGGAGGTTCGGACACCTCTCGTCCGACGATTAACGGCACTTTTCCATCCGCCGGAGCCACTGGAGTAGTGAGACCAGTGGGTGATATTGCCATCGGTTTTTCTGAGGATGTAGATGCGTCAACTATTACGAGTAGTAGTGTCACAATTAATAATAGTATTACTGGCACCGTTACTTATAACCCCCAGCAAAGAGCCGCGCATTTTTCTCCTAGCATTCCTTTATCCTCTAATACTACTTACACAGTTACAGTTGCGGCTACAGTAAAAGACCTTTCTAACAATTTATTAGGGGGTAATGGGGGAGTGGCTAATGCTGCAAGTAGCGCTAGCAGTAACACCTCTTATGTTTTTAGTTTCACCACTGCCGCCGGAGCTGATGATACAGCCGCTCCGTCAGTGCAATTTGCTAACGCTGATAATTTTGGTGTCGCTGTTACCTTTAACGAACCAATGAAAAATGGTGGTGGGCCAAACGCGGTTGATAATATCGCTAACTACACCCTAGAAAGTCCAGTCGGCTCAAGTATCTCTCTAGGTGGTAAAACCATTACTTATGACTCTCAAACCATGACAGCGAGAATCAGTGGCCTCTCTTTGCAAAATGGTTCCACGTTTAAAATCACTGCTAGCAACCTCGTCCAAGATGTTTCTGGTAATGGCGTTTCTACTTCTGGTACACCAGCCGGCAATGTAGCTCAAGGTACAGTAGCTAATTCTTCTCAGACAGGCGGTCAATTGGGCCCAGGTTCTGGTCCGCAACAGTCTGCAGCTGAGATGGGTATGAGTCCTATTAGAGTTAATCCAATGACTCGATTAGCTGGTGCCACCTCTAATTACTCAGTTGAATTCCCGGTAGCCACCTCTATTCCTTTGGGCGGCACGATCGTTCTTACTTTCCCAAGCGGTTTTGACGTCACTAATGCAGCGGCTATGACTGCTGGCACAGAAAGCCCTGCTAATAGCGACATTAATGGTCCTTCTGCTGGCACGGTAACGATTGCTTCGGTAGCTAATAATGCTTCCGCTCGAACTATTACGATTACTACCGCTGGTGCCGCAACGGGTGCGAATACTTTCTTGCGTTTTGATTTAAAAAACATTGTTAACTCTACAGTTCCTAATAGCTCCGGATATACAGTAGACATTAAAACTAAAGATGCTTCGGGTGTAATTTTAACCACCATGACATCCGGTTCCTTTTTCCTTGGTCAGGCCGGTTCTAATACCTTAACTGTCAATGTCTTTAATGATAACGGAGCTGGTGGCGGTACTGCTGATAATAAAGTCAAAGATGGCACCGAACCTAACATTGACGGTGTTAAGGTATTTCTTTTCAGTCCAGCTACTGGTGGTACTAACAAAACAACGGCCAGTGGTAACTCCGTTAGTTTTACAAGTCTTTCCGATGGTGATTATATGCTAGGCTTTGACCCGTCCACTATCGGTAGTTTCTTTGGTAATTCTGCTCCTCAGCCGATTCGTATTTCTGGCAGTCCAACTATAAATATCGGTCTAAATGCCGCCACGCTGGTTATTTCCGGTACAATTACCGGTCCAGCTAACACGGATTTAGATGTCTTTGCCTCTAGTCAAAATGGTTTTAGTAAGACCTCGGTTACTATTGGCGGTGGCGGCACGGTTGCCTATAGTTTACCAGCTCAAGCTAATACTACTTATAATGTTAATGTTGGCCCAAAAATGCCTGATATGCAGCCAGGTTCGACTAGCTTTGCTCCGCCAACCTTTAATTTCATGCCCCCAGCGCCACTTACTGTTGCTGTCACTAATGCCAGTAGAACCGGCCAAAATATCACCCTCGCTACGGCTGGTAGAACTATTACCGGTACAGTTAAAGATTCTGGTGGTATTGGTATTAATGGCGCTCAAGTTTTTGCGAGACCTGCTCAGACATCTACTAATGATAATTCCGCTGGTTTTGGTAGTGGTGCTCAAACTGCTAGTGACGGTAGCTTTACTATTAATGTTACTGCCGGTAATTATATCGTTGGCGTCTTTAAGCCTGGTATGCCTAGTGGTCAAGATCAACAAATCTCAGTCCCTACTTCTGGCGCAACCACTCCTGCGACTTTAAACTTTAAACTCGACGCTAGCACCACTTCTTTAACGATTAGCGGTAAGGTTACCGACGACGCTGGTAACGCTATTCCTTATGCTGGTGTTGGTGGTAGAAAGGTGGTCTCCACAACAGATTCCACGCCTCTTGGTGGTGATTCCTCAAACTTTGTCGGTGGTCCAACAGATGCTAATGGTGCTTACACAATGTATGTTTCAGCGGGTACCTGGGTAGTTGATGCCTTTGCTCCTAACTTTGGTAAGCTTGGTAGTAAAACTATCACCGTTGGTAGTTCAAGTTTAACCGGTCAAGATTTTTCTGCTGCCACTTTAAATACTGGAGCTATCAAGGGTCAGGTGACTAAGGCTAGTGTTGCTCAGCAGGGAGCAATGGTCAGAGCCTTTGGAGCTAATGGCGAGAATTTCGCCGTCACCGATTCTAGTGGTAACTATTCCCTTAAAGTTCCAGCTGGTACTTACACTGTCTCCACTTTCTTACCTGGCGTTGGTGAGGCCACCCCATTAACTGGTGTTGCTGTTACTGCTAACACCGACACCACTGGCCAAAACTTTGCTATTTCCGCTCCGATTACTATCACTGTTCAATTAACTGATGGTACCAATCCTATTACTGGTGCTTTCGTTGACGTTAGAGATGTTACTACTGGTCGTGGTAATGGTACGGGTACATCTACTATTTCTGGGGCTAACGCAGTTTATACCGTAGTTGTTCCTCCTGGTACTTACACCGTTCGTGCTGGTAATCAAACCTATGGACCCCTTGGTTCCACTGCAAGCGTTTCCACCACTCAGACTATTACTTATACTGCTTCTGCGGGCGTTACTTATGCTGTTACAGGTACCGTCACCGGAGATGGTTCAGCTCTAGCTAATGCTTGGGTTTCTATTAGTGGCACTCCAACTGGTCAGACAAACTTTATTAATCTTGGTGGTCAAACAGCTTCTAATGGCACCTTCTCTATTAATGTTCCTAATGGTACTTATAATGTGCGTGTTGATAGGCCTGGTTTTAAATCCCCCCCGACTATTGATGGTGTCGTTGTGAATGGTGCCACTTATGCCGCTGGTACAATCGCACTTACCACCTCCACCCTAGCTATTACTGGTACGGTTACCTTGAGTGGTTCCGGAGTAAGTAATGCTTTCGTAGACGCTGTTAGTGGTAATGGTGGTTTCGCTGTGGCTCAGACAGATACTACTGGTGCTTATAGTTTACCAGTTGATGCTGGCACTTGGACTTTAAGAGCTCATAGTATGGGTTACGAAGGCGGTCCTTTGACGGTTACTGTTGGTAGTTCTAATTCCACTAACAATGCCATCACTCTTTCGGCTATTTCCGGTTTTACAGTTAGACCAGAAAAACAAGAAACCGTCACACCAACCGCTGGTACTTTCTTAACTAATAGCGATATCGGTTCTGGTTTCAGACTTAATATTCCAGCTAATGCACTCGGTACTTCTTCTAATGCTAGTACAGTTACCACTCAGTCGAACACCGCATTACCTAATCCACCGACTGGCTCTATCTTAAGTAAGAGCGCGGTAAGTATTGACGCTACTGATTCTTCTGGTCAGCCAATTAAATCCTTAAGTGATTCGGTTACTATTGTCCTTCCTTATAATGAATCAGATCTCCCTAGCGGCACTTCCGAATCCAGTTTGGTTATCGGTGTTTACAATGCCACTACTCAAAACTACGACACCTTGGCAACCACTGTTGATACGGTTAATAACACTTTAACCGCTACAACCACCCACTTTTCTGACTTCGCTCCTTTAATTCCTGCTTCTAATGCTCCAAGTACCCCAACCGGTTTAGCCGCTGTGGCCGCTAGTATGACTAACATGAGTCTTTCTTGGACTGCGGTTAGCGGTGCCACTAGCTATGACATTTACCGTAGCGCTACTTCTAATGGTACGTATGCCAGATTAGGTAGTGAGCCCACAGTTGGCTCTGGTTCTACTACAACTTACACAGATACTCTTCTCACTGCTGGCACCACTTATTACTACAAGATTTCCGCCCTTAATCTTTCTGGCGAGTCGGCTTCTTCTAGTGCTGTATCAGCTACTACTAATTCTATTGCAGTTTCAAGTGGTGGTGGTAGCCCTGTTCTCTACACGAATAATAGCTCTAATACCGCCACTCAAAACAATACTGTGACTACTACTACCCCGAGTGCCGCTGAAATTAAGGCCAAGGCGATAGCCGACATCAGGGCTCAAATAGCTCAGCTAATGCAAAGGCTCGCCGAGCTAACTTCTAAGCCTAATCGTGGTCAAATTACTAAAGCTTTTATTAAAGTTTTAGGTCTTGGCTCTAAAGGAGAAGAGGTAAGTCAGCTACAGTCCTTCCTTAAGTCTCAGGGTAAAGACATCTATCCCGAAGGTATCGTTAGTGGTGAATTCAAGGGTCTTACCAAGAAAGCTATAGAGAGATTCCAAATAAAACATCAAATTGCAATGCCGGGTGATGTAGGCTATGGATCATTTGGTCCTAAGACCCGAGCTAAAGCTAACGAATTAATGGCTGAGTAATCAATTTATTCCACCGCCCCCACTACAGAGCGAGGTCGGGGGAGGTGAGCTTAATATTTTACGGCCTAATACAAAACCCGCTAATCAGCGGGTTTTGTATTTATAATACCTCCAAATGAATGACGCACTTCGTTAGCGTTTTAATCAATAAATTTGACTTTTTAACAAATATCTGACATATTATAAGGCGGTTATCAGTTCTTTGACTTTGCCAATATCTTTAATTTAGAAGGGAGATTACCGTGTCGAGACCAGCCTTTGGTGCGGATGGGACAATGAGTCTTATCCTAAAATTAGTAGGCGGTTCTAATAGGTTAGAGTCGCCAGTGAGAGCTCTTGCCGATGCGGCAGAACTAGGGGTTATTACGATTAAGAATTATTTGATTGAGCTTGGCGAGAAAAAATTTGTTGAGCTAGTTTATGGAGGACATGGAGACAATCAAATCATGTATCTTTTGGTGCTCAAGAGAGAGGTGCCAGTTCGTAAAGAGCCAAAACCATCACCACCCAAGAAAAAACCGGGGGTTCCAAAAGTTCCAGATCCATTTCCGACACTAGTCCCCGTTACGGTCTCAGTTGAACCTACACCCCTAACCGAGGTCTTAGTTCCGCCCCCAGTTTCCATTGATGTTGCGATTCCAGTCGCAGCCCCAATTGAAGTTCCAGTTTTAGCACCACCTGCCACCCCAGTAGCCAAGACCATCCCGGTCGAAGCTCGCGTGCCCACGATTTTACTCATTGTCGATTATGACAATGCGGTTTCCGAAGCACGTCGCCAATCTTTTTCTATTTCTTTTGCTAAGCTCCGAGAGTTCGTCCTTAAGTCGGGTAGAATCTTGTTTTCGGAAGTATTCATTTCACCGAAAGCAGCCCAACGACAGGAAAATGTGGATGGCTTGTGGCAAGCCGGTTTCAAAGTCATTGCCTGCCCCATGGGGAGCAAAGACGCAGACGCTGTTGATGCTAAGATTAATTGGACAGTGCGCCAATACTTGGAATATACAACGGTAGATATAGTGTTTATCGTGAGTCGTGACCAAGACTTCCGGGAACTCGCCGGTTTCGCTAGAGACATGCATAAACGAGTTGAATTTCTAGACGTCCTTAGGGAGCGTTCCAGCATTGAAGGTGAAGATGCTTTGCGAGAGCTCGTCGAAAGTAGAGCTCTCGGTAGATTTGAAAAGGCGGTGGAATCACTAGCTGGCGGCTTTAAGGATGGAGACGAGCAAGATGTTGAATTTCTTAAGTCGATTATCAGGGCTTTTGCTGACAGGAAAGATCTTCGTAAAATCTCATTCGATCCACTAAGGACGTATATCTGGGGTCAGATTTATCAAGAATGGTCTGGTGTTTTTAAGGAGATGGATTTGAAAATCGCTTTATCAGCCTTGGTTCACGGTGAGGTGATTAAGAGAAATCTCGGCGAGAGTTTGACTTACTATACTCTCAATCGAGATCACCCTGCCACCCGTTATGCGCTAAACCATTAGAATTTGCCCAATATGGCAAGGCCAGCTTCGAGAAGCTGGCCTTTTTTATTTTTCCAAAATATTTTTATTAAAAATTGAATGCGCGCGGCAGCGTTTAAATTTAAAAACCCCAATAGGGGTTTTTAAATTTATTACGCTGCGCAGCCGGCCGGATTCGAACCGGTGATCTTCTCCGTGACAGGGAGACGTGTTAACCGGGCTACACTACGGCTGCATTGCCCTTATAATTTCTGCGTAGCAGGAATTATATTTCGATTTACTATTCTAACAGGCTCACGAACTTTTGTCCACGGTCAGCGTAGCTCAAAAACATATCAAAGCTAGCCGCCCCAGGTGAGAATAGGACTACGCTTCCATGGCCAGCTTCTTCTTTAGCTAAATCCACCGCCTCCTTCAAACTTTCTACTAAAACTATTTTATTTCTAAGATTTCTTAAAACCTCAAGCAAATCTTTCTTATTTTCTCCAATTAAAACAACCTTCTTTAAATTCGGTTTATCTAAAGTCTTTTGCCACTCACTATAATCCAAACCTTTTCCTAATCCGCCAGCAATTAAAACCAAATCTTCTTTGAAAGAGGCAACTGCCGCACTAGTCGACTTCGGATTAGTGCTCGCCGAGTCATTATAAAATCTCACCTCATCGATTTCTTTCACCAATTGCATCCTATGTTCATTCCCCTTAAATTTCAAAACTTCCTTCTTGATGACCCCGTCTTTTACGCCTAAATATTTAGCAACACTCGCTGCCATTACGGCGTTTAAATAATTATGAACCCCAGCCATTCCCATCTCGGTATTTTTAAATAAATCAAAGTTTTTTAAATCTACGGGTATTTTCCTTCCCGTACTCATCTCAGCAATTTTTTTAGCTACCGGATTATTTTTTACATAAAATACCACATCAGATTTTTTCTGAAACTTAGCAATGCTGGCCTTCGCCTCATAATATTCTTTTAAATTTTTATGAGCATCTTGATGGTCGGGGAATATACCAAGTACCACCGCCACTTCCGGTGATTGGGTTAGGTCATGTAATTGAAAACTCGATAACTCCAAAACCACTAAGCTATTTTCTTGCCCTGAGCTTGTCGAATGGGTGTCTAGCACCTCCAGAGCCGGTACCCCAATATTTCCAGCCAAGAAAACTTCTTTTCTTGGCTGTCCTGAGCGTAGTCGAAGGGCTTCATTAGCCTTTAATATCTTATAAAGCAAGGTCGAAGTCGTTCCTTTGCCTTTGGTGCCAGTCACCCCAATAATCTTTCCTTTATATTCCTCAAAAAATAATTTCGTTAAGCTAGAAATCTTCTTAGCCTTTTTTAACAAGTGGAGGGGTACGCCAGGCGAGCGATAAACTAAATCATATTTTTCCAAGTCATCTAAATATTTTTCTCCCAAAACCGCCCGCACCCCCTTCGGTACCTTCAAATTATCATCCCTATCCAAAACCCACCACTCAACTTTTTTATACCCCGGTTTATCCTGAGTGGAATCTAAGGACGATCTATTCCTTAAATATTTATAAATTGCCCGCCCCTCGCGAGCAAAACCGATAATTGCTATTTTCATCCTTTGAAAACCATACCATAAAAAAACCGTCACCCCAAAGGATAACGGTTCTAATAATTATGAATAACTTTTCTACCATCAAATATTTCAATTACCACATGGCCAAAGGCCTCATCGCAGCAAACCCCTATTCTATTAGCGTGCATATTTTTCTTCTTATCTAAATAAACGTCACTTCTAAAAAAGTGAAATACCCCGGTTTTATTTGGTCTAAAGATTTTAAAAAACTCGCTTAACTTTTCTTTTCTTAAGTAGAGCAAGAAAGTTCTTTCTACACATTGAAGAATTCTTGCAGGGCTCACCACCACAGAAGAGGGAAGTCTTAGGCGCTTTTGCTTCGTCGCATAATAATCCCAATAGCCTAAATTATGCGGGCATTGCATCCCAAGTGTAATTTTAATTTCCAAGAAACCCTCTTCTGGAGTTTCTCTAATATTTTCTTTCTCGAATTTAATTCTTTTCCGATCCCTTTTTTTGACCCAAAAGTGTCTAAAAAGCAGAATGACCGACGCTACAATAATCCACTCAATCAACTTGAAAATAATTAAGTAGAATAGGGTGATAGACAAAAAAATAATCGAAATCATCACCATGGCCACCCCCCCTGTCATCGCGAGGGACTCGCTCGCTCTCATTCCCATGAAAACGGGAATCTCCCTAGTTAAAGGTAAAATCAAACAACTCCCTAAATTAACCCATATTTCGAGTTATTTTTAACCATTGACCCCGTTAGATATCTATTTTATCTAATGGGGTTGACAATCTAGTTATTTATATGATATAGTAATGGCGCACATTTAAAAGGCGACAGTGTGTCGCCTCAATTTTCCAAGTACTCTTGTTTGGGAGTTTGAACATGACCGATTTCATGGAGCCTAATGGTGTTACAGATGAGTATGAAAGCCCGAGTTATCAAGGCTCGATCTTCTTGCCGACCGCACTTATTTTCGGGGTAATCGGATTGATTCTGGGCATCTTTATTGGTGCGGGCTGCTTTTGAAAGTTGACTAGAATTATCTAAGATAATAACAATGCTCCACAACCCTCTGTTTAAGGAAGAAAGGTTGGAAAGAAATCATGACCGAAGCCGACGGCCCTTTGAATGCTAATGAGATGGATTTAGTGACTAGGTCTGGAATCCCGAAGGATAATATGGAGGGTGTTTCATTTATGACCGGCTACGAGTGGTTGTTCGGCTTCGGGTGTTTGATCTTGGGTGGTGCTATTGGCTCCTTTCTGACATTTCACAAGATGGACGACCCATACAACAAGCCTAGGATCGGCTACGCCAATCCCAAAGCTCCACACGTCGAACAGCCCTACATTCGCGTCTCCTACCTTGGCGATAATAAATTCTTTTTCGGCTTCATCGTCGAAGAGAGTAAAAATATTTCCAAGGACGGCGATCATCGCTTGAAGTTGATTGCTATGCGAGTTGCGGAGATTGAGAAGAAGACTGGCTTGATGGCAATTTCAACTCAGGCAGTCCACGTTGAAAGTGGTGGGGCGCAACTTCTAAGCGGAGCCATCGTCGATTTCAAAAACCCAAGCCAATAAGCTTGGTAAGTGGAAGTCGCTTAACAAATCAAAACCTCGGTAGCTGTTCGTAGCCACCGAGGTTTTTTATTTGTGTCAATGGCAGGATTTGAACCTGCGACCGGGCGCTTATGAAACGCCTGCTCTACCACTGAGCTACATTGACTTAATAATCATGATAATAGCTCAAAAAAGTCAAAATGTGAAGCTCCTCGCACTGTCATTCCCGCGCCGCGCCATGCCGTAGCCTTGCGCGAAGGATGGGAGGCGGGAATCTACTAGTTTTTTGCAAATGACCGTTGATTTTATTGACTTTATTATAATTTAATTGTATTTTACCAATCAGGTTCTTTGATTCCTCAAAACCCTTTAATTCATAAAAGGATGTGTTCCATGTCTACCGGTCACTATATATTGCTTTTCATTATTGCTCTCGCCATACTTCTATTTTTTTCAGAGTTTCGGGCTAATCGTAAAAACAAGAAAGAGTATAACGGAAACGCACTGAAAAACATTGCTACTTGGATCACTGGCATCAGAAATGACATTGAAGAATTTCAATCCAATTCCATTGGTTTCGATAGATCATTCATTAGAGACGTAGTCGAAGCGGCTGATTTTTTTATCGCTACGGCTAACCTTGCTAGCTTAGATGCTAAGTTGCGAGAATTAGAAGTAGAGTTTTCCAAAAAGCCACACGGCAAAATTCTTTGCGACAAAATTGATGATCTATGGGATACGGTTACGGATATGAGGGGCACCTGTTCTCATTTTAACCATCGACTCAATTGTTTTATCGCAAGTAAAAAAGCATCCCAAGAACTCCTGCCTCAGTTAGCTGAAAAAGCTCTATTCGTATCTAAAACAATTCATTCTTATGAAGTTAATCGAAGATTGAAATTTGAATTTTTTGGAATTACCGAAGAAGTTATTAGGCTACAACGACTAACCCGGGTAATTGATTGTGACTGGGAGACAACTAAGAATAAACTCGACCATCTTGTAGGAGAGTTAGAGAATGTCGAAAAAAATATTGACGACTCTAATCACTACTCCTTGGGTTATGGCGAGGATAATCTTGAATGGATGCTCGAATTAGCCCGAGACAAGCTTGCCAAATTCAAGCCAGAAGACCTAACCGAAGATGGTCAGAAATTATTTAAAGAGGCTAAGGAGCTACTCCGCCTCTTAGATCAACTTGGCTTAAAAAACAAAGTTCATTTCCAGACCGTTTTCTGTATGTTATTAGATGCTAATTCGATTCTTAATGTAATTTTATTAAACGACCTCAGAACTCCCGAAGCTAAGTTGAGAGATTCTGCTAATTCATCTCAAGATGAGTGCACTGCTAATTGGAGAGAATTCGCCACTGATCCAGTCGATAATCCAATCGAGGAAGATCCTCCGTTAGTCGGCGAACCCAATCCTCATTAATAAAGTTTCATAAATAAATCAACACCTCCCTCGAGGTGTTTTTAATTTCCCTTTTTCATCGCTCCCAAGCATTGTTTGACTTTTAAATATATTCATGATAAATTATTAAACATTGGTTTTTAAGCTAAAGCCAAGGTTATTTTCAGGTTGCCTAGTTCAAAACCTGATCTGGCACTTTTACAATTAAGGCATGCTGCAATGGGAGCTTTCACCAATGATGCTAAGAAAAAATTACTCGCCCAATTGACCGATGAGGAGCTGGCAAAGCTCTATGAACATAAGTTAAAAGGTATCGTGATTGTGAGTCGGCGACCTAAAGAAAACTTCGAAGCCGTTATGAATTTTCTCGGCAGCGACACCATTCCAAGCGGCAACTTCTTTGGACCAATCCATCTTTTAGTTTTCCAGACTTATCGCAACGACAAAGAGGCGGTTGAATTAATTCTCGAGTCGATTCGCACACTCAAAGAGAAGTTGGCCACCTTAGATCTTCCTCGCTGGTTTTCATGTCATGACGAAGATCTTGTTTCTGCTTTTTCTAAAATCGAGATTCCCGCTCCTAAGGCTGATATAATTATTCATCCAGCCTTGGGAGAGGTGAAATTAAAATATGAGTTCAATGGCAAGCTTAGGTGGCATGCCTTCGAACGCTTTTGTTCCCGCACCCAAACCAAATTTAGTGGTAGAGCCACTGATTTTGATTTTTTAGAAGAGGCTTTGATTAATTCTTTCAAGCGATCAAAACCCACTAATCTTCCAATTAAGCATAGGGTGTTGCGGGGAAATAGGGGTCAAACAAGATCTGGTCGACGTGGTGGTGGTAAGGCTGTGAGAGTAGCCGTAAGCTTTGAAACTTTAAGAATGATGAGTAATGATTTTGAAGAGGCCGAGTATTTTCTAGATCCCGAGCTTGATATACGCTACGTTGTCGTCAAGGCTAAAGATGGTTCTAAGATTTTGAAAACCGCTGAGAAACCTTATTCTAATTAAATAACTTTTCCCAAAACCCCAATCGGGGTTTTTTGTTTAGTTGAGTATTGTCATTCCCGTGAAAACAGGAATCTACTTTGTGTTAAGATAATCTAATTATCCTTGCTTAACTTCCATTTTTGTTTTATAATCCTCGAGCGGGGTGGAGCAGTTTGGTAGCTCGCCGGGCTCATAATCCGGAGGTCATTGGTTCAAATCCAATCCCCGCAACAAGTTTACAAATTTTTCCATTTATTATAAGTTACTCGTGGTACTTTGATCTCAAAGAGAGGAGTTTGAAATGAGTAACGACCTTCATTTAAAATTAAGCTGTCTTAATCATGAAAGCTTTCTAACTGTTTCTGAAATAATCCATCTAGCAGCCAAACATAAAAGTATTCCCCTAAAAGTGTCTAATCAAGACGATGGAATTTACGAGTCTGGTATCATGGGTACTTTTCCTCTAGACAAATACTTGGTAGGTAAATTTACAAATGCTGGTTTTACTTATGGGCCGAGCCAAAAATCACCGGATAACGGAATGATTTATCTGTGTGGTAATTCTCACCAAACCGGTGATAGTTGGGATTCGGATGTTTTCGCTTGGAAAAAGACGGAGCCGGCTCCACAGTTAACGGTCACTTTTCAGCTCCATACTCACGATAGACATAGGGGGGTTTTCATTCAGCCTCATTTTTGGGGTAATTGTGATGGTGGTCCCACTCATAAGCCAACGATTGATAAGTTGGCTATGGCTGTCGGTAATGCTTTTAGATCTCATCCCATTATTGGTGATATGCGCCATAATCCCTACTTAATTGTTCATTGGAACGATATTGGTTTAGGCGGTATTAGAAATATCAGAACTTTATTTAGTGAATTAT
>CAYHSQ010000011.1:0-16790 GCA_964359365.1 uncultured Candidatus Saccharibacteria bacterium
CTATGCTATGAGTGAGTTCACTCGTGCCACCATTTCTAAACAAAATCATCGTCCCTGGTTTATAGGTGTTATTGCACGGAACCGGCTTATCCTCGGCATTAACGCGATAAAATACAAAAACAAAAGAAATTATAAATAAAAACAAAAGTTTCCTCATGACTTTTTTAGTATAGCATTTGACAAAGATTTTTATGATATATTATACTTAAATTTCCAATTAGTTCTTTGATACACTTGGTTGGGAAAATCCAGGGAAGAAAGATCTTAATCGATTCCCGTGATACGTCTCTGGGGGAGATGTATTAAAAGCAAAAGCCAAAGCATGAGTTCTTACGATTCGCCCCGCTTGCGGGACCGAACTAGGAACGGACGTGGCTATGCTTGAAATGGACTTTCGTGAGGAGGTTACAAGGGAAATAGCCCAAAGGGCGTTTTCGACTGACTTCGGTCTTTCCGAAAACTGTCCGGTTATGGGACGCACTACATAAGATAAAACTGGTTCGAGATGTGCTTCTCGACTAGCTTATTGTGCACACCCGAAGACTTCTATAGCCTACCTGCGGTCCCCAAAAGCCGCATACTAGGGCTTTGAAGCTCATTCAGGCCAGAGCTCAAAAGAGCTCAGGCCTAGGCTAAACCCTGGCCCAACCATTTGTTTTTCTAGCGACCGACTTCCGTGAAGCGGTCGCTTTTTATTTGCAGATTTAAAAAATAATGTTATTTTATCTCTAGTTCTTAAAAGGAGGCCTCAGATGAGTTACTTTTATTGGTATTTGGCTTTGATCCTCCCGTGCTATTTGTTTAGTTCGGCGGCGGGTGCGAAATTCAATGGTAGATTTGTGAAATATAACAGTAATAGTTATTGGATGCTGATTATTAATTTCTTCTACCAAGGTCTAATGATCCTTGTAAATGATTTATTTAAATTGCACTGTCCTTGGAGTTGGGAGACGGCGAAAAAGTATCGCGTTGCTGAGCTGCAGGAAGATTTGGGGCTGGATGGCCTAGATCATGAAAAACTAGGACATATGACCGCTCTCGATTGCAGCCTCACGAGCAACCACGAGAAAATTGCACGACAATGCTTTGTTTCTCGAAAAGCATTTTGGACAAGGAAGTTAGTTGCCTCCCTCTTCGCTCCCCCAGTATCTATAATTTACCTAGTTATGCTTTTAAATAGAGATTTATTTTACTACCAAGAAAGAGATCCGGCTTAATATTAAAAATCCATCGCTTTGTGCCGGTGGATTTTTTTATATGACTTTAAATTTTAATTATTAAGCCTTTTTGAATGGTTCGTGAATGCCGAAAGTGTTACCTTCGGTGTCTAGAAAATAACCCTGCCAAGCCATGTCGGCAATGGCAAATTTAGGCATCGCCATCACTCCCCCAGCGGCCACGATCTTCTTCGCCGTTTCATCAAAATTTTCTACTACCATCGTGCAAACATAAGCGTTGGTGCCAGATCCGGCTGCCGGAGCGTTACAAGGCCTCTTTAACAAACCGCCGTTAATGCCCATCTCCTTACTATCTTTGTCGGCAGTCATCACCATCCAATAATCAGAACCTAAATCACCAGTAAATTTTTCAATCTGCCAGCCAAAAACCTCTTTATAAAATTTAATCGCTCGTTCTGGCTCATCAGCCTGAATTTCAAAATGAACTACTCTATTCATAATATTTTTGATTATATTAACATCCGTCACTTTAATAGAAAAGACTGGCTCGTAAGCCAGTCAAATGACTAAGGCGGGAGGAGTTGGACCTACCAATCTGTGCAGCTTCGCTCGCGTCAAACGAGCGAGACTGGACCGCTTTAGATTCCGTTAAGCTACGCCCTAGCATTTTGATAATAACATTTTTTTCTTACGTCGTTGCGAGGAGTGAGTGAAACGAACGACGTGGCAATCTCGAAATAGCTTAATCATCGACCTTATTAAAGACACGATCTACTTTATTCAAGATTGCCGCAGTAGGCTTTGAGGCCTCTCTCGCAATGACAAGATGTGTATATTTCAAGCCATTTCCAACGTTATATTGACTTTTTAGGTTATTTTATGGTATAATTAAGATAGAACCTTAGATTAGGTTTCGTGTATTTCAGAACTCAAGCAGGAGACGAAATTGTGTTTAAAAGTAAGTGGATGGAAGAAAATGCGACTGGCATCTTCATGAGCTTGGCGATCATTTGCCTCGCGGCAGTACTACTGATGTACTCTCGCATGCGAGACGAAGACTTCAAGGATGGCATGTTCGAGATCGATCGACTCGATGCCGAAGCCCATGAAACCCGGGAAAGAGGCCGCGAGTCAAAAAGCCCGAGGAAAGGAGATAATCATGACTCAGCTGGGTATGTTGATTGATGAAATTGATCACAAGAGAAGAATGCGGGAAATTCAAGAGCTTGGTCGACTACAAAGGGAGGTTCTTGATGGAATGGAGGGGCTTATGGATAGAATCCATGACGTCCGAGTTCAGCAGCAAAGGAACGGCGCGCGGATCGACAAACTCACTGAAGCCTTCGGTGGAACAGTGGATCGATTGTGCGAAACCGCCAAAAGCCTGTCCTAGCTCTGAAAGTAGCTGACAACCAAAGCCCGGCGTGAGAACGTCGGGCTTTTTTTATTTCCCATTAGATATTAATTAATGATTGTTATTATCTAACGGGATAAACCTTGAAAAAAAACTGTAAATCAGTATAATGATGAGATATATGAAAAAGTGGGCGAGGTACGTAATTGTGGCTATTATGATATTAAGTATGATTTTAAGCTACAGTTTATTCCTGTTCCCTACTCAGTAATTCATAAATAAGCGGGCATCGTATAGTGGCTATTATACAACCTTGCCAAGGTTGGGACGGCAGTTCGATTCTGCTTGCCCGCTCAGAAACTAAAAACACTCCGAAAGGGGTGTTTTTAGTTTTGACTGCCTAGGTATTGACCTAAATATAAAAAAGGTTTATTATACAAATGTCTCAAAATCACAAAGAAAGCGAGGTGACCTTTGAAAAAGCATGTTGGACTTTCGGTTTATGTTGAAATTAATGGGGAGTTGCATGTAGCCTTACAGAGACGCGGTCTTTATGATCATGAAAATGGTTTCGGTCTGGAAGTTTGGGCTGGTGGCTGCCAGCCGCTAGTTCATGGAGGAATGGAGAGCCACGAAAGCGACCCGTTCGAAGCCCTCAAAAGAGAGGGTGGTGAAGAAGTTGGTCGTGAATTCATGATCGAGGCTGTTAAATACCCAACTAAATTAGAGGATACAGAAGAAGCATTTTTTATGGCTACTAAGATGGCTATTGAATCTCTGAACCTGATTAGGTGGCATGTGTCTTCTGGTGGGCTAGCTCTTTTAACAGAAGAAGAACTAGTAAAATGCAAAGATCTGAGTTGCCTCGAGCGGGAGAAACCGGTCTTAAGCAATGTGATTGCTATGTTTCCTCATGATTTAAAATTTGTAAAAATGGGCTTTGATTTGTACAGAAAATAAATTGTGAAAAAATAGAACTCCCGAAGCGCTGAGCTTTGGGAGTTTTTTTATTTCAAATAAAAAAAGCGTAACTACATACAATAGTTACGCTTCGATTTCGCTTAAAAGGGCGATGTTTTTACGGTGCCTATGATGGTGAGTTATTCGGTCAAGATTTTTTGCGAGAGAAGACTCTTAGACCGGCGTCCCACTTAAAGTTACCGAGAGCATAAGTATCCGCCCTCCAGCCCTCTATCGCATAGGCATTTGATAGTAAGCCGGGAACAAACCACTTAATGTTCACGGAACGCAAACCTGAACTTCCACTGAGAGCGTAAAATTTGTTGACACGCCCATCATTAAAAAGGGCACCGGGCTCACCATTTGGTTGGCATTCCATCTGACGCCAAATTTCTGCGAGGGTCACTCGGGTTGCCTTTTCACCACCGAGATGAGTAAAAATTTCGTAATCACTAGCTTTCTCAGGAATATCGAAAGGCACAAGTAGATCTTCCGGAAAGCCTTGTTCGACCAAACCCCGAAAGAAATGATTAAACTCAAAGGTATGTCTCGCCATCCTCACATGCGAACGCCGATTGAAAAAAGTATCATCTGCCTTGAAAGGACTTGGCATAGTAATTACCCCTCTCTTTCTCTTTTGATTGGTTATTTGAAATTGAATAGCTCAATTTCATGGGTGCTTCGGGTAAGCTGAAAAAAGGCTCCGCCTCTTCCAGCGACGGGAGCAAAGAAGTCTACCTCGCTCTTTCCACCCAGGGTGCTCGTCGGCACCAATGTTAAGAAAGCTTGAGCGTAGTTGTCCAATGAAATCGTAGACAGCGCCGTCAAAATGCTTGCCATTGTGAAATCGTAAGCAAATCTTCCAATAAACCGTCCAAATCACAAAGCAAATATTGTAGCCCAACCAAGTGCTACCAATTAACTGAGAAGTAGAAAACTTCCTTTGAACTAAACCATTTGACATGGCGCATCCTCATCTAGAAAAAGTTAATGTGCATTTAACGTGAAAAAACATTACTTTCACGACTTCTATATATTAAATTATTAATAATAATTTGTCAATGGCTAATAAAAAAGACACGCCTCGGGGCATGTCTTGGTTGAGCTTGGAAAAATTGATTAGAAGCTAACTCTTGAATCATCTTGGGTTGTCGCTGGTACGCCACCAGTCAAGGCGGCTTCTAGCGGACTTCCGGGTTTGGGAGTTACTCCCTGAGCAATCTGCCCGCATTCGGGACAAGGTTTGCCGGCCATTTTTGGCAGCGGCATTCCACGGCCGCAGGCACACCTGTTGTTCAAATTGACTAAAGCACCATCTGCGTTAAGTCCCACCATCATCTGTCTCCTTTGTCGGTTTGGTTAAGAAATTCTCAAAACTCTAACACATTTTTAGTATATCATATATAGTAATACTTTGTCAAGTTAAAATAATTTTGCTATGATTAGTCTATGTTTTTAGAAAAACTAAATTTCTTTTTAAGTAGGATATTTCTTTATTATTCCTTGCCAATTTGGTTAATCTTAATGGCACTTGAATCTTATAAGTCTGGATTTGATTACGCACTGAATGAATGGGGTGGTTGGTTTGTAGTTATTTCTTTTATTATGGGATTAGCTATTAATTTTTATAGATTCTTGTTTATGAAAGTTTGGAGTTATTTTAGAAGATAATTTTCACATAAATAAAAAAGCGTAACCATTAGGATGGTTACGCTTCGATTTCGCTTAGCAGGGCGACATTTTTTACGGTGCCGGAGATGGTGTCTGCGCCGACCTCGATAATAATAAGCGGGAGGCCGTTTTTAAGGTGGATTAACTTTTTAAAGGCTAGGGAGAGCTCAAAATTATTCAGCAACATAGTGCGGGATTTGTATTCGATTTTCTTTTCGATGAAAACTAATTTGTATTTTTCCATTAATCTTTCGAAAAGTAATTGTTCGAATTCGCGCCGATCGATCATCACAATCTGCTCTGGAGAAAAGGGGCGCCAGAATAAACTTTCGAACCAGTTCTTGGAATAATAAGCGGCTTTGATAAAGGAGCGAAGTGGGTTTTTGAATTTTCTGAAAAAGGCCTCTTCGGCTTTAACGGGGTTACGCCAAAGTAATAGAGAAAAGCTATGGCGACGTTTACGTAAATCTTTTTTCACTAAGACTAATTCTTTTTTGAACTTTAGAAGGGCGGGCTTGTCATGCCTATCCATTGAGCTCAAAGTTTTTTTGCCAGCCGCGAAGTCAGCTTCTAAGGCAATGATTTGTGAGGCTATCAACTTCAGCTTCTCAAAATTTTCATCGCTAATTAAAGTGACGACGCCGTCTCTAATTAAATTGTGAACGAAAATATAATCCAGCTCGGAAAGCGCCAAGTCATAATGAATACCTGTAACGCATTCGGGGCGAAACCAAGTGTAACTATAATCTCGCGGCGCATGCATGCGGGCTTTTAGCGAACCGGCTTCTTTAGAATATTCAAGAATTTCGATGAGGCAGATTGACCAAGGTTTGTAGATGGAGCAAAGAAGCCGAATAGCAGAGCGGGTTTCGGAATTGCCCCGAGAATAACGCCAAATGATTTTGACGCTCATGATGAGAAACTTAGCCAACGCCAATAAACCAATAAGAATCAGAAAAGATGAGATGTAAATCAAAAGATGTTGCACGATCTATCCTTTCCTGAAAAAGATAGGTTTTCAAAAAACTACTTGTATCTTAGGTGTTATAAATAAAAAAGGCTAGTGATGTCATTCTCACGCACCCGTCTGTCATCCCGGACCCACTTGTACTCAAGTGGAAATGATCCGGGATCCAGTACATTAAGAAACTATAATATTTAAAATGAACTGGATCCCGCATCATTTCCGATTGAGTACAATCGGGTGCGGGATGACAAATTACGAATTATTTCCGACAGGGGCTAACTAATCTTCCAGAAACGGTGTTTGCCGATTTTTAAAACTTGGTGGGAATGGGGTTGGATTTCTAAAGTGACACTCGAGACGGTGTCTTGATCGAGCTTGATGCCGCCTTGCGTAATGAGACGCCGGGCTTCGCCCTTACTTGCCACTCCCCCTAAAACTAAGACGTCTAAAATATTAGTCGCCTTATCTAAATGAAGATTTTGAATGTCTTCAGGGTTTTCTTTTTTGGAAAAGGTTTTAACAAAATTAGCTTCGGCTTTTTTAGCCTTAGCTTCACTGTGTAACACTCGCACTAAATAAAAAGCGAGTTTGAGCTTAGCTTCTTTAGGATGCTCATCGGGATTAAAAAGCATGTCGGTCAAAAGTTCGTAGTAATTAGGTAATTGCGCGTCGGGCACACTCATGATTTTGCCGAACATTTCGCTGGGCTCATCCATTAAAGCGATGTAATTACCCTTACTCTTACTCATTTTCTGCACGCCGTCGGTACCTAAAATTAAGGGGACGGTTAACACGTCTTGCGGGGTTTGACCCATTTTATGCATTAAATCTTTGCCGGCTAACATATTAAGCAACTGATCGCGGCCGCCGAGCTCAAGGTCGGCTTCTAAAACAACGGAATCGTAGGCCTGCATAGCGGAATATAATGGCTCATAATACCCCACCGGCTTGCCTTCGATAATTCTTTTTTTAATATCCTCACGTTCGGTTAATTGCTGAAGTGTAAATTGACCCATGAGTTTCAAAACATCGTGGAAATTAAACTTATTAAACCATTCGCTGTTATAGCGAACTTCAGCTTGAGAGAGATTGATGATTTTGCCAGCCTGCTTCAAGTAACTTTTCATGTGTTCCTTGATCTGCTCTTTGGTGAGCGGCTCGCGGGAACCGGCGCGGCCAGTCGGGTCCCCAATCATCGCCGTAAAATCCCCGATAATTAACACCGCTTGATGACCGGCAAACTGAAAATCAGCCAGTTTTTTTAACACTGCCATGTGGCCTAAATGAAGATCGGTCGAGGTTGGGTCGATGCCAAGCTTGATCCTGAGCTTTCTTTGACCGGATAACTTGGTTAAAAAGTTAGCTTCATCGATTAACTGCTCTAAGCCGCGCTTTAAAAAATCTGGAAGGGAGTTTTGCATACGAATACCTTAATATAAACAAAAAAAGGCCATAATGTCATCCCCGTGAAAACCGGGATCTTCGTTTATTTTAGGCAAAACCTAGTATCCCTAACTTCGCGTAGATTCCCATTTTCATGGGAATGACAGGTAAATTATAAATGTGCATAAGTTTTGGTTGTGATTTGAATATTGGGCGAGTAATATTAAGCTATATGGAAAAAACTAAGTTACCTGGCTCTTATTTTTTATTACTTGGAGCTGGCTTACTAGCTTTGATGATTTTGGTTGTTAGTAATGATTCACAGGTGGGGGTTAAGGCTGAAAATATTGTTCAGATGTGCGAATCTCAAACTGCTCAAGAATGCACCACAAAACCTGGGTGGCTTGGTAATGTATGTAGTGTTGTTGACGGAAAATGCACTGCTACGGGTAGGTCAGCTGGTGGAGATCCTTCTGATGAAACCGAAGATGATACAAGCGCTCCTGGAAGAAGCTGCTGCTTAGGCGCCGGCATGATGGGAGTAAGGGATGATAGTGGTGCATGTGTTCCTAAAGTACCTTGCGATACTACAAGCTGTGGGCCTGCTGGGTGCACTGCAAATCCAGATTCTGGGAATGGTAATGGCGGGACTGGCGGCCCTAATAATAGCTGCGCTCTTGCTTGCAGTAATCAAGGCGATATTGATACTTGGGTTACTTGTTACACTCAAGCAACCGGTAAAAATAGCTACGATCTAGACAATCTTGACCCTAGGGGTGCGGGCTGTGGGAAGTATCCAGTATGCAAACCACTTGACCCCCAACCAGCCTGTAATGACACTCCATAAATAATTAGTCTAAACATAAAAACGGTCGCATCGAGTGACCGTTTTTATTATCTATAAGTATAAAGTAAAATATGCACAAGCTTTGTTTGTGATTTGAAGTCTCTACAAGTAATATTAAGCTATATGGAAAAAACTAAGTTGCCCGGCTCTTATTTTTTATTACTTGGCGCTGGCTTGCTTGCTTTGATGATTTTGGTCGTTAGTAATAATTCGCAGGTGGGGGTGAAGGCGGTAAATTGCCACGACTACGACACCGATCTATCCACATGCGCTACTACTGCCGGATGTCATGTGGATGCCATAGGTAATACTGCGAATGGATCGCAATGTTCCCCGGTTGGTGTCTCCAACAGAGGTCCTGTCGGTAATAATAGTGGATGTAGTAGCTACACTACTCAAGATAGTTGTCCTAATAGTGGATGCTATTGGGGTCTTAGTGGACTCTACGTCGATCCTAATAATCCAGAACCAAAAGCTTGTCATGATGGCGACGGGCCAACTATGAAGGGGGCTAACGGGGCCGAGGATCCTTCGAGCGGTGGATCAAATCCAGATGGCTCTTGTAAGGAGGGTTTTCATATTGAATATAGACCGGGAGCTGCCGCAAATTGTAAGGTGTGTGTAGCTGATTGTGGTGGTAATAGTTGTGGAGCTGCTGGATGCACCGCAAACCCAGTTAGTGACGGTGGAAATGGAACTAGTACGAGTACTGGAACTACTAATAGGGCTTGTTTTATTGAATCTACCGCTGACCAATGCCCTATAGGAGATGAAGTTACAGATATTCCTGCTACAGCAACTACACCGAAGAGAGTGGCGTGTTGTCCTGGTGGATTAAGTGAATAAATAAATGTCCGGTGGTAAAAAAAACGCCCACTCAATCGAGTCGGCGTTTTTAATTATTTATAGATGTTGGGATTATCGTTGTTGCCGTTCCAGCTTAACTGAAACTGGGAACATTCTTCGGGCACTATTACTTTTTTCTTTTTTTTGATAAATGGCCAAAAAATCCAAAATTCGGATCTTGATTCATAAGCCATTCTTTCCTTGCTGCCAATCGGCCAGGCGTTAAGATTTAATCTATCTGATTCATCTTTTGGCTTAAGTGGGTCTTCTTTTTTATCTCTCTCTAGATAAGCCGCCCAGACATCTTGATCGCAAGCCGAACAGAAAAAATCGCCTGATTGGGTTTTAGTAAAGAGGGGGACGGTTTTCTCACCGCACCGCTCGCAATAGGTCCAGCTAAAATAACGCCTAGCCCAACGAACACCCCACCAAATTTTCCAACCCTGACTAAGAATTAAAATGAAGATCCACCAAATAGTGTCCATGGAATACTCCTTGGTCAAAGAACTGATTTGGACATTATGCCACTTTTTATTTAAAAAGCAAATCAAAAAACACCCTAATTATAGGGTGTTTTTTGATAAAAATTATTTAGATTTTTTTACAATCTCGTCGATGACGCCGTAGGTTTTGGCTTCTTCGGCGGAGAGATAATAATCTCGGTCGGTATCTTTCTCGATTTTTTCGAGTTTTTGGCCGGTGTGCTTGGACAAAATTTCATTTAAGCGGGCTTTGAGTTTCAAGATTTGTCTGGCGGTAATTTCGATTTCGGTAGCCTGACCTTCGGCGCCACCCATAATCTGATGCATCATGATTTCGGAGTTCGGAAGAGCTAAGCGTTTACCTTTTGCGCCAGAGGCTAAGAGGAAGGCGCCCATCGAAGCTGCTAGGCCAACGCAAATGGTCTGCACATCAGGCTTGATGTATTGCATGGTGTCGTAAATGGCGAGACCGGCAGTGACAGAGCCGCCGGGGCTATTAATATAAAGCTTAATGTCTTTTTTAGGATCTTCATTCTCTAAGAAAAGTAATTGAGCGATCACAGTGTTGGCCACTGCGTCGTTAATTGGCCCGCCTAAAAAGACGATTCTTTCTTTTAAGAGTCTAGAATAAATATCATAAGCTCTTTCGCCGTATTGGGTTTTTTCGATAACTGTTGGGATTAAGTAGGACATATATTTTTAAATTGCAGTTTCTGGTTTATTAAACAAGAAACTGAAGACCTTTTGATTTTGGATGATGCCGTAAATGTAGTCGTAGAATTCGCCTTCGGTTTTGAAAGTCCCCTTCTCAGTTTCGTGATGAGTGATTGCCTCATCTAACTCGGCTTCGGTGGGGTTAAGGTTTTCAACTTCGGAAATTTTACTAATCACTAAGTGACCCTTCACCCTTTTTTCACTTTCGATTTTTAATTTGTTGTGGGACTCTTCGGAGTGATCGTGAATTTGATTACTCGCATGGAGCTCGTCAAAGAAACGATTAAGCATGATATCTGGCACCTCAATCTTAGACTGAGTCACGATATCTTCAATCGTCTTAGCCTTAAACTTCTCTTCTTCTTTTATCTTTTTCTCAGCTAAAATCCCCTCTTCTAAATTCTTTTTTAGATCAGCGATATTTTCAAACTTACCTAAAGTTTTCACAAACTCGTCGGTTAGCTCAGGCAACTCTCTTTCGTAAACAGCTTCTAAAACTATTTCAAAATCTAGTTTTTTATTTCTGAGATTTTCCTGCCAATAATCGGCGCCGGTATTTAAACTAAATTTAATTGGCTCAGGACTAGCTAACTTACCAACGAGTTGTTCCTCGAGGCCAGCTAAAAATCTTCCCTTACCTAAAATAAATTTTTCTTTGGATAGATTACCACCAGCAACAGGCTTACCCTCATCCATTGTTTTAATCGAAACTTGCACCACATCTTCATTTTTAGCCGCGCGATCCACCAACACAATTTTGGCACGAGAATTGCGCAACCAATCAACGGTTTTATCGACTTCACCTTCGGCTAACGCCACTTTCTTTAAATTCTCTTCAAGAGTAGCCTGATTCTTTTTTGCTAGAGCTCGGTAATCGCCGAGTTCAACTTCTGGAAAAAGTGTGAGGGTCATTTCAAAAGAAATATTTTTTGTATCTTCTTTTAATTCCACGGCAGGTTTATCAATAATCGTCCAATCTTTTTCCTCGGAAACTTGTTTCAAGGAATCTCGCACCGCGTCTTCCAAGGCTGATTCAAAAATCGCATGCGGATTTAACGCTTGATTGGTTAAAGATTCTGGCGCCATCCCCTTTCTAAAGCCGGGGATCGTGACGTTTGATTTCGAGGCCTCGTGAACGCCGTCTAAATAAGGCTTGAATTCCTCGATAGTGTAGGCCACCGAAACCTTCACCTGAGATTTAGCTAATTTTTCTACTTCGTATTTCATTGGGAAACTTTAGATTAGCCTTACATCAACAAAGGAATGATGAGTAGAGCTACGATATTAACTACTTTGATTAAAGGATTGATAGCTGGACCAGCTGTGTCTTTATATGGATCGCCAACAGTGTCACCGGTGACGGCGGCTTTGTGAGCTTCGGAACCCTTACCACCAAAATTACCATCCTCGATATATTTTTTAGCGTTGTCCCAAGCAGCCCCACCAGCAGTCATCGAAAGTGCGATGAAGATACCAGTGACGATCGTACCCATCAAGAAGCCACCCAAAGCGATTGGCCCCAAACCCTTACCCACTAAAACTACGGCTACGATTGGCAAGAGAGCTGGTAAAATCATTTTCTTTAAAGCAGCTTGAGTGACGATGTCTACCGCGCGGCTATAATCTGGGCGAGCAGTACCCTCCATCAAACCAGGAATCTCTCTAAATTGACGTCTAATTTCTTCCACAACCGCACCAGCGGCGTCGCCAACAGCGCGCATTGTAATTGAAGAGAAGAAGAATGGAAGTGCGCCACCTAAGAAGAGGCCGACGACGACCAAAGGATCGGTTAAATCAAATTTACCACCGGTAATTGCCTCAGCATAAGAAGCAAAGAGCACAAGTGCAGCTAAACCGGCAGAAGCGATGGCATAGCCCTTAGTGACGGCCTTAGTGGTGTTACCCACGGCGTCTAAAGCATCGGTAACCATACGAACATCTTCAGGGGCACCAGACATTTCAGCGATACCACCAGCGTTGTCGGTAATCGGACCGAAGGAGTCGATCGCAACGATAATACCAGCTACAGAAAGCATGCCTGTGGCAGCCAAAGCAATACCTTGCAAACCAGCTAAGCTGTAAGTTACGAGAATACCAGCACAAATAACTAAGATTGGTAAGAAGGTAGCCTCTAGGCCAACCGCTAAACCAATAATAATATTTGGACCATGACCAGAAACAGAAGCTTTTGCAATATCTTTGACCGGTCTAAAGCTCTTAGAGGTGTAGTAATCAGTAATAACTACCATTAAAGCGGTTACCACTAAGCCGGTGACGGCGCTAAAGAAAGCAGGATATAAAGCAGCTTGATTAGTCACTAATTCTTTCAATAAAAAGAAGAAGCCAATCGCGGAAATGACGATAGAACCCATTAAACCCTTATACAAGGCGCCCATAATAGAACCATTCTTACCAACTTTCACTAAGAAACTACCAGCCAATGAAGCTAAAATAGCGACACCGCCTAAAAGCAATGGTAAGGGGCTCTTAGTTAAAAGAATTGCGGCAACCAAGGTCACGGCGTAAGTTTCAAAAAGGTCAGCAGCCATACCAGCGCAATCACCTACGTTGTCACCAACGTTATCAGCAATTACACCAGGATTTCTTGGATCGTCTTCAGGAATGTTGGCTTCTACTTTACCAACCAAGTCTGTACCCACATCGGCGGCTTTCGTAAAAATACCACCACCAATTCTTGCAAAAATAGAAATTAAGCTAGCACCAAAAGCCAAGCCTACTAATGAGGAGGCATCGCCAATCCACATATATAAGAGGCCGGTAGCGAGTAAACCAAGCGCCACCACCAAATAACCGGTGACGGAACCAGCCTTGAAAGCTAGGTCGAGCGCTCGGCCAACACCGGAACGAGCGGCTTCGGCGGTTTTATTATTAGAGAAAACCGCGACATTCATCCCGATATAGCCAGCGAGAGCGGAGAAAAGGCCACCAACTAAGAAGCCAACCGCAGCGCTTTGACTTAGGAAATACCAAAGTAAGGCGGTTAAAATCACAGCAACGACGGCGACGGATTTATATTGACGATTCAAATAAGCCGCGGAGCCTTCTTGAATAGCTTTCGCAATTTCAATCATCTTTTCGTTGCCATTTGGCTGGCGCTTCAACCACAGCATGATATAAACGCTGTAAATAATGGCTAAAGCGACTGGACCAAACACTAAATAATTAATTAGATTCATGTTTTTTTATGATTTTTATAATTTTGACTTTAAAATAAGGTGATTAGACGGATGCCCTCTCTGGATTAGCCTCGGGTTCATTGTCGGCCACGCCACCCTCCTGAACATCTTCCGGCTTACTCGCAGAACGCACATCGATCTTCCAGCCAGTTATTCTAGCGGCTAGGCGAACGTTTTGTCCACCACGACCAATTGCTAAACTTAATTGATTTTCATTCACATAAGCCTTGGCTTCATGCCTTGGTAAAATTTCCACCGAATCAACTTCGGCTGGAGAAAGTGAGTTGCTAATAAAAACTGCTGGATCTTCGGACCATTCGATAATATCTAACTTCTCTTGACCTAGTTCATTACCCACAGCCATCACTCTCGTGCCTCTTTGACCAACACACGCACCAATAGGATCGATATTTTGATCGGAAGAACTCACGGCAAACTTAGTGCGACTACCCGGTTCACGAGCGATTGCTTTGATTTCTACAATTCCGTCAGCAATTTCTGGCACCTCAAGTGCGAAAAGCTTGCTCACAAATTTTGGATGAGCTCTTGAAAGTAAAACACCAGCGCCTCGGCCTTCGGTGTCAACAGCAGCGACATAAAACCTCAAACGATCTCCGGCGTTATATCTTTCGCCAGGAATACAATTTTCGCGATACATCACACCAATCGCACGGCCCAAGTCGATATAAACATTACCCCTATCATAACGCTGCACGATACCGCTCACGATTTCATCTACCTTATCAGAAAATTCTTGCAAAATAGAAGCGCGTTCGGCTTCACGAATCTTTTGAATAATGACCTGCTTCGCAGATTGCGCCGCAATACGACCAAAATCCTCTCTTGGTTCGAGATGAGTGATTAATTCCTCACCAAGCTTGATGCCTGGCTGGATTACCACGGCTTCGGCGAGCAAAATGTGCTTGGCTGGGTTGTAGCGAGGGAGTTTGTCACCGATTTGATCATCGAGTTCTTCGGGCATCTCGGAATCTTCTTCAGAAACTACGTTTTCAACATCAACGGTCGTATCATCAACAACCGTTTTTACCTGCCAAAACTTAAGTTCGCCGGTTTTTAAATCGGCTTTTGCTTTAATAATCTCGCCTTTTTTGTCGTATTCTCTTTTGTAAGCAGTCGCAATGGACTCTTCCACTGCTTCGACGACCTTTTCTGGGTCAATCTTTTTTTCTTCAGCAATTTGCTGAATGGCCTTATTTAAGCCCTTTAAATCGAACATATTTAATTGTTATTGGGTTTTTATTAGCAATAATGGCCGCCTCGCGGGCGACCATTACAGTAAGTTGATATTACTCAATTTAAGAGCTAGTGTCAAATTAATTGACATACTATGTTTAAAATGATATAAAATGGGCTGTTTCTAGTCCCTTAACAATTGAATTTAGGAGAGGAATTGTGGCTGAACAAAAAAATTCTGTAGGTGTGATTGTTGGTCGTTTTCAAGTGCCAAGCATTGGTCGTGGGCATAATTATGTGGTGACAGAAGTGATGAAGCGACACCCGGAGGTTTGTGTTGTTTTGGGGTTTAGCGAAGCTCAATTAACAAAAAATAATCCTATGCCCCCGGAAGTTCGCAGTTTAATGCTTCAAAATCGATATAAGCCCTTGATTTTGGATCGGGTCTTAGCAGATCAATTCGGATATCAATGTAGAGATTTGACCGTGTGCTCCTTAAAAGATGCGCCGTCTGACGAAGCTTGGTCTCGAAATCTAGATAGCCTCATTGAAGATGTATTTCCGGGTATGGACGTAACTTTGTATGGCTCTCGTGACAGCTTTGCTAGTCACTATCATGGAAAATTCTCTGTTGAAAAATTGAAACATATTCATTTAGAAAGTGGTACTCAATCTAGAACTGGTGCCGCTGGAATGATGCTGGATTCAGATGAATTCAGAGCTGGCATTATTTGGGCGGCCTACCATCGTTACGCTCACGTCTACCCGACGGTTGATGTTGTGGTGCTTAAACCTAAAGAGCGGCTTGCTCTACTCGGTTTTAAAGATACTGACGGTGGGAAATACCGTTTTCCAGGAGGCTTTGTTGATCCGACTGACGATTCAGCTAAAACTGCTGCGGCCCGAGAAATCGGGGAAGAGGTGTTGAATATCAGAGTGGGAGACTTTAGTTATCTTGACTCGATCAGAATCGACGATCATCGGTATCGCGGCACAGAAGACAAAATTATGACCACATTTTTTAGCACAGAACACCTTTCTGGTGAACCAGAAGCGGGTGATGATTTGGATGAGGTACGATGGTTTCCTTATGAAGACGTGGGTCAGAACCTAATCGACTCACATATTCCATTGGGTTCGATCTTTAATGCTTTAGTGCGTGATGCGGTTGTTTCTTAACAATTCTCAAACTCAAACCCAAAGAAAGGCGGCTCAGGAGATGCCCAGATCTTCATTTATTCGTAAAACTGACAGCTATAAAGTAACTCACTTTCCGCAATATCCCGATGGAACAACTCAAGTTTCTTCTTATTTTGAGAGTCGAGGTGGTTATTTCGACGCTACTACCTTCTTTGGCTTGCAGTATATTTTGATGAAACATTTATGTGGTAAAGTAATTAACCTAGAAGACATTAAAAAGTGGGAAAGAAGGTTTGCTCGCCATTTTGGAAACAGGAAACTGTTCAATAAGGCTGGCTGGTTGCATATATTGGAGAAGCACGGAGGAAAACTACCCCTACACATTAAAGCGATTCCTGAAGGCACGACAGTGCCAATAAGTAACGCTCTCATGACAATCGACAATACCGACCCGGAAGTGCCCTGGCTCACTAATTATGCAGAGTCAGTACTTTCCCACGTCTGGTATCCGATGACAGTAGCTACTAATAGCCGTGCCATGCGTGCCATGATCTTCCAAAATCTAGTTGAAACTGGCGATCCTTCGGGAATCGATTTCAAAGTGGTGGATTTTGGATATCGAGGCTCTACCTGCGATGAAGCGGCCGCTATTGGTGGCTCGGCACATCTCGTTAGTTTTATGTCGACAGACAATCTTGCTGCGATCGAATTACTGGATGATTATTACGGCGCGCCAATGGCCGGTTTCTCTATTCCCGCCTCTGAACACAGCACGATGACAAGTTGGGGTAGGGAGAGAGAGGTAGATGCCTACAGAAATATGCTGACGAGATACCCAACAGGATTCGTAGCTGTTG
>CAYHSQ010000012.1:0-15516 GCA_964359365.1 uncultured Candidatus Saccharibacteria bacterium
AGATGTTTTCAATTAACGGATTTTCGAACAGGCTTAGCCTTTGTGAAAAGACACGGCAAGCAACTTGAAGATTGGCTGAGAGAGGGTAATACACCCTTCAGTCGGGCGATGGGCATAGTGATCCTCCAAAGATTCAGCGATGGGCATAGGTGGTGTCATCCATTAATCTACAAAGCCGAAGATCAAGATCACTTTGAGTGTAGATCTCACCGAATTATTCCGAAATTCACATGGAATCCTGAATATTATTTCTTAGTCCAAGAAACTAACCACTGATTGATAAATTTGGTTAAAATGCAAAATCCCCGCTCGGGGATTTTTATTTTGTTGGTAGAGCATCTAAGTTAATAATTTTGTTAAGTTCTTTAGATGGGAGAAAAATGTCTTCGGGGTTGTTAGCCTCAACTTTCATTTTTTTACCCTGCACAAGCTCGGCTCTAAAAATAAAAACGAAGAGTGAAATGATAAAAATCACTAGAGTAAAAAAGATAAAACTTGGAGAGTGATCTAATCTATTACTCATACACCATAAATATATCACACTTCCAATATTGCTTTACCATTTAAGTAATTTCATACTAAATAACAAACCCCATTAGATATAGAATCATCTAACGGGGTAAATAAATTTTATGCTCTTATCAAGAAATGCGATCAAAAAGCATATGAGGGATGGCAATATAATTATCTCTCCGTTTAAAGACGCTAATTTAGCTAACTGTAGTTATGATGTTTGTTTGGGTAAATACTTTTACAGAGAAAAACCCCCAAAAGAAAGTTATACGATTTATAACCCTTACAACGAAAAAGACGTGGAGCGAGTTTGGGGCACGGAACATGAGGTAGCTCAGCCACTAAAAAAATGGGAGTTAATGCACGGCAAACATCATTCATTAGCTAATGGCATCGATAAGAATGATTTAATTATTTGGCTCGCGCCACAGGAGACGATTTTGGGCCACACTGAAGAATTTATTGGGGGGCAAAAAGTGATTAACACCATGATGAAAGCGCGCTCTTCCCTGGGGAGGAATTTTATTACCGTCTGTCGCTGTGCTGGCTGGGGTGACGTGGGCTACATTAACCGCTGGACGATGGAGATTACCAACAACAGTCGTTTCTATCACATCCCCTTAGTAGTGGGTCGCCGCGTAGCTCAGATCGCCTTTTTTGAAGTAGCGCCAATTGATGAAGTAGACCAATATCACTCAAGGCCAGATAGTAAATATCAAAGCACTCTAGATATTAAAAAGTTGCGAGAAACTTGGGAACCAAAAATGATGATTCCTAAGATGTGGAAGGATCGAGAGGTGAAGAAATAGAAGTTTGCACTTGTAAACTAGCTATGATTAAATCTTCTTAGAACTTTGTTTCTTACCTACGGAAAGGCTGGCTTATTGTGAAGGTTTCTTGGAAAGCTATGACGGCGGCGATTGCTTCTTCGATCTGCCCTTGCTGCGTTGTGACACTACTTGTAAGTTTATTTGGAATTACCGGTGCTGTATCTGCAAGATTTAGTCGCCTAGCGACCATGCTCTTACTCCCCTTCGTGGCTTTTCCATTTACGGCTTACAGTAATGTGAAATTATTTCATAATTTTAAAGAGCTATTGGAGCATATGAAAAAAGTACCTCATCATCATGGTCACACCGACTGTCATTTGGATAGAAAGGCCAGTATCCGTTCGTTTGCAATTAGTCTGGCTATGACGTTAACTGCTGATGTAATATTCCTTCATGCTTTTTTTCACGATTATTTAGAAATTGCTCTTGAGCAATAAAAAATCCCCCGAGCGTCCGGGGGATTTTTATTTTTACCAGTTAATAGGGTTGCCGTTCTTAGTAGTGATCTGCTCACACAGACTAGTTGTAAAATTAAATTTACATTCTGAAAGATATTTATTACATTGCTTCAGCCTATTAAAAATTATACAGCTATCAGGAGGAGCTTGGGGATTTCTAATAGAACAACCAGATTCCGAACCAACATTATTAGCTCTGGCGCAGTTATTAACAAGGCTATTAAAAAAATTAGATGTTGGTGCCCTGTAAGAATTAGCTGGATCAACTAAGGTTGGATTGGTAGGAGGAATCGGGTTAGAAGTTGATGGTAGGTTAAAGTCCCAAAACGCTGGCGGAGTTGAGTCTGTTATTTCTCCCGTAATGGATGATATATTTCTTGAATTACTATTGTTATTACCAGTTACACAGCTACCGACAGAATTACAAACATCGCAAGTATAAGACCCCGCAATAGGCCTGCAAGAATAACAACTACTACCACCGGCGCTAGGATCAAATTTACAGTTAAGATTAGCCGGGCAATTATTTTGACCATACTGAGAGCAGTCAACTTGAAGCTGCCTTGAATCGTCTTCACCGGAGTCATTACCAAAACCAGCGGTAGAAGAAGGAAATGGACCGGAAAGATTGTAACAAGATGGCTTAACAACTTGACCAGGCATTGCCGGCATAGAGGCCCAGATACAATTATAACCATCTGGACCCATAGTATTAATACATCGATTCTCCCCCAAAACTGCAAGACTACTACAATCATTACCAGCTTTCACGCCGATATTGTCGTTGCTTAATAAAAATAAAAGCATGAGAAGACCGCCGGCACCGGCTAAAAGTAACGATAAATTAGATTTGTGTTCCATAAATTTAATTTGGAATGATTATTAAATTTATTATAACATAGTAAAACTTCTGTCATCCCGCACCCGCCTGTAATCGGGCGGAGATGATGCGGGATCCAGTACATTTAAAACTATTAATATTTAATTTGAACTGGATCCCGGATGAGTACTCCGGGATGACAAGGTGGAGATGTAAGTGACGGTATGATTACTCATACCTCAACGCCTCAATCGGGTTTTTGGCGGCGGCTTGGCGGGCTGGATAAATGCCGAAAAGTAAGCCAATGCCGGCGGAAACTATAAAGCCAATGATCGCGCCGGTGTAGGGAAAGATAAACTGCCATTCGAGCTTTAAGAAAAAGCTTAAAATTATAGATAAGAGGAAAGACAATCCCCCGCCCATTAGAATGCCAACAAAGCCACCGGCTGATGTTAGTAATACTGCTTCGATTAAAAATTGTAAGGAAATATCACTGTTGGTGGCGCCTAAGGCTTTTCTTAAACCAATTTCTTTAGTGCGCTCAGTGACTGAGACTAACATAATGTTCATAATGCCGATGCCTCCCACAATTAAGGAAATAGCGGCAACCGCTAAAAGTAGCGCGGTTAAAATATCTGTAATCATACCCACACGGTCTAACGCCTCTTGTTGGGTGCTAATATGAAAATCGTCTTTGTCGGGATCAATAGTCTTAATATCATGTAGATTCCTCATAACTCCTTTTAAGTCTTCAGCTAAGGAGGGAACTAATTTCTCATCTCTTGCTTCTAAAATAATCTCGTTAAAGTAATTACGGCCAAATAAATAACTCATGCCAGTGGTGTAAGGTACAAAAATTACCTCGTCTAAATTAAGAAAGCCTACCTGACCCTTTTTAGGGAAAACACCGATGACTTTAAAATTCTTGCCTTTGATTTTGATTTTCTGACCCAAGGCTTCTGAATCAGGAAAAAGTTTTTGCTTAACCTCGTCCCCAATCACTGCGTAAGACGCCTTAGCTTTCACATCTTCTTCAGAAAAAATAAATCCCGACTCCGGAGCAACATCTAAAATCTGAGGCATCTCTTCTGTTGTACCAATCACATTCGCTCGGTAAAAATTATTATCTTTTTGTACCGAAAGAGTTTCTAGAATTACCGGAGCGACAGTTGATAGATCTAGCGCTTTTTTTTCTTTATTCAAAAAAAAGTAATCCTTTTCTTTAATAGAGTCTGTGAAAAGCTCGGAAAAATCGCCGGGGCCTTTGGGATCTTGGCCGGGCTGAATCACCATTGTCTTCCCACCTAAAGCTCGTACCTGCTTCAAAATTAAATCCGCTGCTCCAGCGCTGATCGAGGTAACTAAAATAATCGAAGCGATACCGATCACGATCCCTAAAATAGTGAGGAGGGAGCGAGAACGGTAGGCCAAAATACTTTTAGCAGCGATTTTAAATGTTTGTTTGAGAGTCATGATAAATTATTTACTATATTCATCCTCGATGGCACGACGATTTTTCACAGCTTCATCGCTCACTACTCGCCCATCTTTAATCTTAATAATACGCTCGGCATGTTCGGCAGTTGAGGTTTCATGGGTAATTAAAATAACGGTTCTTTTGTAAAGTGAATTAAGCTTGTGAACAATCTCCATGACTTTTTTACCCGAAACAGAATCGAGGTTGCCAGTTGGCTCGTCAGCGAAAATAACCGAAGGATTGTTTACTAAAGCCCGAGCGATCGCGACACGTTGCTTTTCACCACCAGAAAGCGATATCGCTAAATGATCGACGCGATGATTTAAATCCACCGCGCTAATAGCCTCTCGCGCTAGTCGCTCCCACTGACTTTCAGGTTCGTCGGAATAAGCCAAAGGTAATAAAACGTTTTCTAAAACAGTAGCTTTGGGCAGTAAGTGAAAAGCCTGAAAAACAAAACCTAATTCCTTATTCCGAAGCGCGGCTAACTGAGCCTCGCTGAAATGTAAATTATTCTTACCATTATAAAAATAATTGCCACTCGTTTGTTTATCCAAAAAACCCAGGATATGTAGCAGAGTAGATTTACCAGAGCCAGAAGCACCCATAATCGCCACAAACTCGCCCTCATTGATAGAGAAATTAATATCTAAAAGGGCAACGGTTTGAGAGCTTCCTTCGGGTAACTCAGGACTAGCCCCTTCGCCATAAACTTTTTTTAAATTTTCTAAGCGAATCAGCGGCTCTTTAGTTTTCATGATAGGACACGATTTGGTCGCCCTCACCTACACCGGTCAAAATTTCTACCAAGCCGTCACTCCCCCGCAAACCAGTTGTCACGGTTTTAAATTCGAACTTACCAGCCTCCTTCAAAGCTACCCTGACACTCTCCACGCCCGCTTCATCTTTTTTAATTAAACGTTGTGGCACAACCAAGACATTGTCTTTTTTATGGCTAATAATTACTAAGTTGGCGGTCATGCCAGAACGAGGGCGCTTATCGTTACTCGTAAATTGAAAAACAGTTTTATATGTAGGGACGCCGTCGATAATACTTTCGCTCAAATCTAACTCAACTAAACGCGCATCAAAAGGTACCTCATCGCCGTAGGCATCTAAGGTAACCGTCGCTAAATCACCCTTTTTAATTTTTACCACGTCTACCTCGGCAACATTGGCCTCGATCTGATAATTAGAATCAGAAATGATACTGATAACAGCCTGAGAAGGAGTGGCGAGTTCGCCCACCTTAATCGCCTCTTTAGAAACAACTCCATTAATTGGAGAAATAATAGAATTACGACGAAGCTCTGCCCTAACATTAGCGACTGAGGCTAGGGCGCCATCAACGGCAGCCTGTTGAATCGCGAGAGTGTTACTTTCAGCGGGAGCCTGCTTTAACAAGAGCTGATTTTGAGAGATCTGATAGTCTGAGATGGTGCTGACATAATGATCCTCGCTAGAAATAATGTCGGAAATAGAATTACTGACATTGACTTTAGCAGCAGAAATTTCGGTGCGCCACGCAGCAAAGCTACCACCATAAGTTTGATCAAGGGATTGATTATTGGGGTTATTAATAATCAAAGAAAGTTTATTAAGATAATCAAAGATAATGCTCAAATAATTTTTCGCCTCATCTGCCGAAGCAGAAATACTAGGATTGATGGCAGAATCTTTAGAGTCGATAAGGCTCAAAGAGCTATTCCAATCTTTTAAAACTCGACTCATAGAAACACGGTCTCGTTCCACTTCGCTTTTCAAACTCGAATCGATAGAGAAGGCTGCGAGATTTGGGTTGCTCGTTTGAGGATTTACGAAAGCTTGGTCAGACTTAGCGAGAATTGCATCTTCGGCTTTAACGTAGGCATTTTTAATATTATCCTTAAGAGTTTTTTCAGCACCGTCTTTAGCACTTAAGGCTCCAGCAACTTTACTTGTCTCTAAAGTTAACTCCTCTTTTCTAGTGCCAGACTTAACCTCATCTAATCTAGCCTGCTCGGCTTTCAAATTAGCTTCGGCTTTTCTTAAGTCGCTTAATAACTCGCCACTATCTAAGGTCGCCAAAACCTCCCCCGCAAAAACTTCACTTCCCACTGTTACGTTTACAGTCACAATCCGAGCAGATTTTTCAAAAGATAAATCTACATTTTGCGCAGGCTTCACCTTGCCAGTAAAAGAAACTTCTTGAGAAATATTAGATTTTTTAACAAGATAAGATTCGGGTGTTGTAGCCTTAAAAAGATGGGAACCGAAACCTAAAATAACTAAAGTGACAGGTAAAATGATCTTGCGGTATTTTTTTATGAACATTAAGGGTTTCATTCAGCATTATAATATCATGGAAAACTAAAAATCGCCATTTAAATGGCGATTTTTAGTTAAATCATTGAATTAGCAAGTGCAGGCACTCTTCGTATTATGACATCCCCCACACTTCTCTTCCTCCTTAGCGCAGGTGCAGGCACCCATATCAGCATTGCAACCTTCACATTTAGCTTCTTTAGGGCAAGTGCATTCGGTGGCTTTTTGACCACAACCTTCACATTTACATTCACAATTCTCCCCCTGACACATTGGGCAAACTTTATTCATTTCATCCATAGTTTTAAACATCTGTCATCCTCGGATTTAATCCGGTGATCCAGTACATTATTTTTTATTATCTGACTTTTTTTATACTGGCTTGATTATAGCACAACTACCAAATATCCCATAAGTATCATTAAAATGGGATCGCCTTACCTTATATTGACAATAATATTATTTATGATATAATACTCTAAATAGCTAAGGCGACGTCGCCTAGAGCTTAAACCTTAGTAAATTGTCATAGAAACTGGAGATAGGTCATGAGCTTATTTAATATGGTGCCCGGTCGAAGATATGAAATCTTCACATCGCCAGCCCTGAGCCTGGCTTCGTACCTCGATCAAGATCAAATGGTCATATTGGGGATTCGGGATACGGAAAGCCAAGACATGTTTGAGATTGCGGTTCTAATTGAGACTCTGAGACGACTCCCCCTGCAAGGGAAAAACCCCGTCGTGGCGACCCGCTATCAATTTGAGAGTTCTTTTGGCTTCGGGCCTGAATCTAAGCTCCGCTTAGTGGGACTACTTGAAAAAGGCGCTTACCTCGATGGCGAAATTCCCAATAATGCTCATCTCGGAAGAATGATCGAAGGGTGGGTCGAGGTAAGGGGCATCAACGACTAATTTCGACTATGCATCGAACAAACCCGGCTAAAATTGGCCGGGTTTTTTATTTTTTAAAATATATAGACTAAATAAATAAAAAATTGTATAGTATGCGGTACATGGACGAAGTAATTAATAAAAAAATAATCTTAGCGATCGAGACTAGCTGCGATGAAACCGCGATGGCGGTGGTAGCTTTTGATGGTGATAAATTCCAGATACTAGCTGAAAAAGTTTCTAGTCAGGTGAAAATTCATGCAGAGTTTGGCGGAGTGGTGCCCACGCTCGCTAAGCGGGAGCATTTGATTAATTTGCCATTGGTTTGGGAAGATATAAAAACGCAGATTGCGAATAAAACCGAAATAATTGATGAAATCTATGTCACGGTAGGCCCAGGACTTGAGCCGGCTTTGTGGACTGGGATTGGATTTGCAAATGAATTAGCCAAAGAATTAAATAAACCACTTTATGGGGCGAATCATTTGGAGGGGCATATTTATTCTAACTGGCTCAAAGCACCGGTAGCTTTACCGGCTCTGGTTTTGATTATTAGTGGCGGCCACACGATTCTTTTACTAATGGAAAAGATTGGTGAATATAAAATCTTAGGCGAGACGCTTGATGATGCGGTGGGTGAAGCTTATGACAAGGTGGCGAAGATGCTCAAGCTCCCCTACCCGGGCGGACCAGAAGTAGAAAGATTAGCTGACTTGGGTGACGCTAAGAAAGTTATTTTACCAAGACCGATGCTTCACTCGCGGGATTATAATTTTAGTTTATCTGGACTGAAGACGGCGGTTTTATATTACTTAAGAGATAATCCTGAAGTTACTAAAGAGGATTTATGTGCTGGGTTTCAGGAGGCGGTGGTAGAAGTTCTTGTAAAAAAGTGCGGTAAAGCGATTACCGAATTTGGCCCGGCTTCACTATTAGTTTGTGGCGGTGTGGCGGCGAATGAAACAATCAAAAAAGCCTTGGCTGATCTAGCTTCAAAAAATGATATTATTTTTCACGCACCGGAATTTAAATACAACACCGACAACGCGGTTATGATTGCCCTAGCCGGCTTTATGGGTAAAAAATATCCGAATGACAAAGCGATAGGTGGGCTGGGATTATAGATTAAATATTAATAATAATGTTACTTATGATACTTACACGCATAAGAAGCCTTTAAACCACCACTCATAATATCAGTAAATACCTCCCCAAAGTCTACGGTGCAGCCATAAAGACAATTAGCTCGGCGGTCACGAATATCTATAGATCCTGCGCACACATGCACGCAATAAGGGGCAACGGGAAAATACTCACAGGAAGGATTACCATTAACACAAGCTAATTGATCACAGCTTGCCGATCCCCCACCCGCATAATTAAGACCTCTAGTATCAAGCAAACTTGCGCCTGGATTTGTAGCTGGAGCTAATCCAGTATAAGGGCCACTGGATGGGATAGGGCTATAAACACCTGGGGAGCGATAATCAGCAGCTTCTGAATTATCTTGACCGGCAGCATATGAATAATAATCGGAAAAATTGTTATTAACCTCAGAAACTGGATTAGTGCTATAAAATGCATTTGCATTAGCTGATGGAGTAACTCCCTGAGTCATAGCGTCATAATATGAAGCCCGCGAGTTAAGATCTGCGGACTGAGGAGAAAAGAACCCCCCAGACGAAAAACCACTGAATGAGCTAGTGCTAGATGATAAAATTTGAGCACAATGGACATTGTCATACCAAGCTTTGCAAGTCATAGTGGTGGCCTTAGCTATATCACATTTAATACCAGGATAATTATCACAAACATACTTTTCATTCATCTCTTGAGCAGAGCAGCCTAGTTTACAAGCTTGATACAAGGGATCGCTCACACCTGCCTCTGTCCTAACGTTACTGTTTCCTGAGCCAACGAAAATAAAAACTGCGACTATTAAACCTAAAGGCAAAACGATTTGCTGCCAACCAATTTTTTCGGATTCCATAATATTTTTATTTTAACATATTTGGATTTCTTAATAGACAATAAAGGGTTTTTGGGATATTTTTAGGGAATAGAATGGACGAAATATTTAAGAAAGCTTACGAACCGAAAGAGCATGAGGGAGTAATTTATAAAATCTGGGAGGAGAGTGGGTTTTTTAATCCGGAAAAAATGATTGGAGCGGGACTGACTCATGAAAAAGCAGTGGCTTACACGATTATAATGCCCCCACCGAACGTAACTGGGATTTTACATATGGGACATGCTCTAATGCTCACTTTGGAGGATATCTTGATTCGCTATCATCGCATGTTGGGCGAACGAACGCTGTGGCTCCCGGGCACGGATCACGCGGCGATTGCGACTCAGGCACGCGTAGAAAAAGATATTTATAAAACTGAAGAAAAAAGCCGCTATGATTTGGGGCGGGAGGAGTTATTAAGGAGAATTGATGTGTTTGCGAAAGCGAGCCACGACACGATCACTTCACAAATTAGAGTGATGGGCGCGTCTTGCGACTGGAGCAGAGAAGCTTTTACGCTCGACGAAAAAAGAAATTTTGCCGTAAATACCGCCTTCAAGAAAATGTATGATGAAGGTTTAATTTTTAGAGGTTTGCGGGTGATTAACTGGGATCCTAAAGGCCAAACCACCATCTCAGATGATGAAATCGTTTACGAGGAGCGTGAGGCGACGCTTTATACCTTTAAATATGCTTGTGACTTCCCTATTCCGGTTTCGACCACTCGCTTGGAAACGAAAATTGGTGATACGGCGGTGGCGGTGCATCCAGATGACAAACGTTATCAAGATTTTATTGGCAAGGAATATAAAGTGAGTTTTTGTGGTGAAGAATTAAATTTAAAAATTATTGCGGATCGCGAAGTGGATCCAAACTTTGGCACTGGGGCTTTAGGGGTCACACCAGCTCACTCACAAATCGATGCCTTAATGGCCGAGAAAAACCACTTGCCAATGGTGCAAGTAATTAATGAAAAAGCGCGGATGATCTCAAAAAATGAACTACTGAATGGCAAAAAGGTTTTGGAAGCGCGTGAGATTATTGCTAATTGGCTAAGGGAACAAAAACTTTTAATAAAGGAGGAGAAAATTAAACAGAATGTGGCGACAGCAGAGCGAACAGGTGGAATTGTTGAGCCATTACCAAAAAAACAGTGGTTCGTGGATGTGGAGAGGGAGTTTGAAAGAGCTGGTAAGAAAACCAGCCTTAAGCAAATCATGAAAGTGGCAGTGGAGTCGGGCGCGATCGCAATTTTACCAGAACATTTTAGTAAGATTTATTTTCACTGGATTGATAATTTAAAGCCTTGGTGCATTTCAAGGCAGATTTGGTATGGTCATAGAATTCCCGTTTGGTATAACGAAGCAGGTGAAGTGGTGAGTGTTGGCGATTTTAACAAGGAAGATTCCCGTTTTCACGGGAATGACAAAATAAATCAAGACCCCGACACTCTAGACACTTGGTTTTCTTCGGCTTTATGGACGTTTAGCACTTTAGGTTGGCCGAAAAAAACGGCGGAGTTAGAAATTTATCACCCGACTTCCCTACTTGAAACTGGTTATGAGATTTTATTTTTCTGGGTGGCGAGAATGATTCTAATGAGTGGGTATTTTTTGGATGAGGTGCCATTTAAAAAAGTCTTACTACATGGCACGGTGCGCGATGCCAAGGGAAGAAAGATGTCTAAATCTTTGGGTAATGGCATTGATCCAATCGAGATTGCTGAAAAATATGGCGCGGATGCAGCACGCATGGCGCTCGTTACTGCAGCAGCTCCAGGAACGGACATTAAAATCGAGGAAAATAAAATTAAAGGCTACAAACACTACACAAATAAACTTTGGAATATCACTCGCTTCATTTTAGATAATACGGAAGCTAGTAATTTTGCTAAACTGAATGAGGAGGTTGTGGCAACAACCGAAGCGGATAAAAAGATTCTAGAGGAGTTTGAAAAGGCAAAAGCGAAAATCACCCAGAGTCTCAATGATTTAGAAATTCATTTGGCGGCTTTAGAGGCGTATCGCGTTACATGGAATGAGCTCGCCGACTTCTATATAGAAGCGAGTAAAAAGCAGCTCGAGGACCCGGGGATCAAAACCCACACGCAAAAACTTTTAGCCCATCTCTTAGTGCAAGCTCTCAAATTAAATCACCCGTTCATTCCTTTTGTGACGGAAAAGATTTATCAATCGTTGCCTCATAAAAATAAACCTCTATTAATGGTAGAAACATGGTAATCTGGCTATCTTTTATATTAGGTCTCATGCCGGCCCTAATCTGGCTAATTTTCTTTTTACAAGAAGATCGAGACAGACCCGAGCCGAAAGGCTTAATTTTTGAGACATTTATTTTAGGAGCGGTGTTAGTCTTCCCTGCTTTGTATCTGCAGGTTTTGGTAACAAATTATATTTTAAATCCTTTGGGCTCCCCTGAGTTTGGCTCGCTAGGAGTAGTTTTATATTCCCTTATCGAAGAATTATGTAAGCTCGCCCCGGTTTATTTCATCATTAGAAAAAAGGCGGCATTTAACGAACCTATCGATGCAATGATGTATTTAGTGATTGCAGCACTTGGCTTTGCCTCAGTAGAAAATGTAGCTTCAGCCATTAGCTCAACTAATGGATTTGAACTTCTAACCTTGAGATTTATTGGCGCAACCTTACTACACGTTTTAAGTTCGGCGCTCCTAGGTTTTTATTGGGGCTTGGCGATGAAGCGACGCGAGGCTTTATGGCACGATGTGCCAATTGGCTTATTGATTGCAACCGCTGTTCACACCGCTTTTAATTATTTGGTCGTGATTTACGGAGCGGATTTCCAAGTCACAATCTTCTTAGCTACAGTCGCCTTTTTCGTCTTCTCTGATTTTGATAAGTTGAAAAAACAGAATCTAGAAGTTAGAAACTAGAATCTATAATAAATATAGAACTTAAAACATTTTAATATTTAAAAACCGCCCAAGGCGGTTTTTAAATTAATCCTAACTACTAGATTCTAAATTCTAGATACTAACTTCTATTCAAGGACCTCTAGAGTCACCTGCTTCAAACCGAAGGTTATAGCGTGATCATTTTCAGCCATCCAAATATCGATACGAGGTGGATTAGCCTCGGTATAGCGCCTATTCATGCGATCTTCTACGAGTAAGATCTTATTACCAAAAAGCTCTGGGATACGGACTTTGGTGCCGAACTTCAAAAAGTTAGCGGCAATAATACCATCTCTCACAGTTGTATTAGAGGCGGTGGTAAAAGGAGTGTCATCTGTCTGTTCTGGCACGGAAGCATAAGCAGTAGCCAAAACATTTAGAGCCTTAATCCGAACAATAGATTCATCATTAGATGCCAAAGTTTCCTGAGCTTTGATGCCGTTATCGATAGCTAATTTATTCAAAACATTGCCTAAATTAGCCATAGCGCTCGTAAAGTTATTGGTTAATAAGGCCAAGAACAAACCATGAACTAAGTAACGATTTAAGTTTTTCATAATAGGGGCTAAAAGACTTAGGGATTACCCTTCGGAGAACTCAGGGTTAAAAAAACTGCTGCCATTAGCAACAGCCAACCTCTCATCTATAAGCTTGTTGTAATTATACTCCTCTAGAAGCCAAAAGTCAACCCCTAAAATGGCTAAAATTAGTGTAAAAGCCTAGGTTTTATGGGGTTTTTGCATCTAAAATCCATAAAACCTAGCGGTTTGGGGCATTTTTCGTGAAAATGTAGGTTTTATGCGGTTCTCCTAAAAAAAGCCCGCTCTCATTGAAGGAGCGGGCTTGATGTTTTATAGCTGAAAAGGGCTAGGATTTCTTGGCGTGAGCAGGGCATAAACAGGCGTCGAGAAGCTTAGGATTGGAGATTGGGCCGGCGCACTCTGAGCAGAAAGTACCACAAACCCGAATGCTTGGCGCCTCGGTATTATCCGGATTACCGTCGAGATTCGGGAAGATTTCTGAGATTGAAAGTGCGTATTTAGCTTCGTAAACCAATTTAGCTAAAAGCTTGAGGTTTTGCTGATCATCGGGCGTAGTACCAGTCAAAACGAAGTTGACTGGCTTCAAGGCTGGAAAAGATCTGGCCTGAGAAAGAATGATTGTCACTACGTCAGCTTCTTGCGGTAGAGCACTGATCATGTCGCCAGACCGAAATACCTGAGACATGTCGTTTATCAAAGCCCATTCTGGAGCATTTGTGGCTCGTAATTCCCAGAATCCACTTGCCTCGTTCTGTAGAACCAACATAGAAGCACTTTACCTTTCGGCATGAACAAAGAACCCACTCCCGCAACCCGTGGTTGCTATTGGAGATTTGTTAGATTATCATGATGATGCTTTAAAGTCAACGTCGACTGTCATTCCCGTGAAAACAGGAATCTATTAGGTTTTGAATATAAATACGAGTGACAGAGAGAGAAACATTTGATAAGATTAACCCTACAAAAGGCGCGGTAGCCAAGTGGTAAGGCAAGAGTCTGCAAAACTTTTATTCGTGAGTTCGATTCTCACCCGCGCCTCAGAAATGTAGAACGAAAGCGACGATGTATTGTAAAACTTAATGCTGAATAACCTAATGATTGTGGTGAGAATCGAACTGAGGGAGGGGTCGGAAGGGAAACGATAGTGTCCCTTCCGTGTAGGAAGTATACGAAACCGTGTGTTTCGTAGGAGGAGTGATAACGACGACGTTCGCTTCTCACCCGCGCCTCAATTAGTTTTTTTACCTAAAATGGAACTTATTTCTGACGGAGTCGAAAAAGTAATTTTTGGAAAACTCAGCTAAACGAATGGATTTTAGAGCTCGCTTAACCCGCACCTCATCCCCCACTTTCAAAATAGCTTTCAAGCGACCATCTACGAAAAGACCCACATTAACTACTTCTCCTGTTTTTTTAAAAATTAATTCATCATAAGGGCGAAAATTTCTCACCTTGATTTTAATTTCTTCAGTACTTTTAAACACAATAGGCGGGGTCGGAACGTTATGATCTAAAATCTCTGTCATCACAAAGCTTTTAATATTTGGCATTAAAATCGGGCCGTGATTGGAAAGATTATATGCGGTAGAACCCATCGAAGTTGAAACTAGGACGCCATCACCTCTAATTTCTTGGATTTTCCTTTCATGAAAGTAAATATCCAACTCAACCACACTCGTAAGACTTTTAATAACTATGTCATTGAGTGCTAAAAAAGATTGGGAGCCTGGTTCGGTGGGCTCGGTGTAAGTGCAAACATTATCACTACAATCAAGCTTAGCTTCAATGACTGACCTTTCGGACTCAAGGTATTTGCCGGCCACAAACTTTTTAAGTGAAGGTAGAAAAGACTTTGGATCTCTAGCCGAAGCTAAAAAGCCCACCGTACCTAAATTCAAACCGATGAAAAGAGGGTTCTGGGGCATAAATTTCATAATCCCCTCAACGATTGTTCCGTCACCGCCTAAAATAATTACAACCTCAGGATTTTTTTCGTCCTCGATATAGTTAGAGCTTTGAAAAAAATCTTTGATCTTTGACTCCCAAGACTTAGCTTTGAGATTGTCGTCTCTTTTAAAAATTGCGTAACGGTTCATAATTTTTAATTTACCACGATGTCTTCTATTTGACAAAATTTATATTTTAGTTATAATACTGGCGGTCACTTGAAAATAACTTTGGGAGGAGGCTTCGAATGAATAAGCTACTTTTGATTTTTAGACCTGGGATGCCAAATTACTTTATCTTGAATACGACAAGGATCGAGAGTGATACGGACTATTTAGTTGACCTAGACGATGTGTCACACGATCATTTATTAAGAATTGAAAATCTCTTTATCGTTATCAAGGAAAATAGGCGAGGTTCTGAAAATAGACTTCCTACTAATTCTCCGCGGTTTAGACTTTATAAAAGAGAAGAAAAAATGAAAGCGTGTCATGAGATGATTTTGGCGGGGATTTATGAAATTCATTTCATCTCGGCAGAAAAAGTAGAAATTTCTTACCTAGGAGAAGAAAAATAATGCCGAAAAGACTCAAAATTCTTTTAGCTGTTGCCTTGATTGTTTATGGGTTGTGGAAAATTTTGAATCTTAGCACGAAAGTCTTCTTTGTATTCAGAACTACACCGCTCGTGATTATCCTCATTCTTGCGTGTTTCTTTACGGCTTATAGGTTGATTAGTTCAGCTCGAAGAAGTTGAGTAGTGAAAAGCGAAAAATCCCCGATGGGGATT
>CAYHSQ010000013.1:0-15492 GCA_964359365.1 uncultured Candidatus Saccharibacteria bacterium
AGTTCCAGATGGTCGAGTCGTTAAAATACTATCTAGGGTTGGGGGGGTGGTGTCTGGACTGCCACCATAACCAAAACTAGCAAGTGTCGATGTTGGCGCCACAAGAAAACAAAAAACGAACATGCTAAAAAACACACACCTTAAAATTAATCCATTAGCCATAGAAATTTTAATGGTATAAAAACTAGATATAAAAAAGCGACTGATACCCGCGCCATATTACAATACTAACTTAAATAGAATAAAGGTTGGAGCTTCGAAGATCTTTTGTAGTCGCGAAGAAGTTAAAAATGGATATTTATATGGGTCATCGTGGGATTCGTCGGAAGTAAAAATGATATAGTTCACCCCATAACTTGCTAGTAGTTCAATAGTGCTATCCGGCAATGAAGTGTTAGAGATAACTGCCCCATCTATCACTTGATAAATTGGATCGTTAGCCTTTATTCCATCTCCAACACCCCCTATCTCCGCATTCGCGGCGGAAATAATATCGCAATCAAAATAAACAGGGGCCGTAGTCTCTGCAAGTACGCGGTTATTAAAAATAGCCGTATAATACTGATGCCATGGCAAAAATATCGCTCTACATGTTGGATCGTGCTTAAGAATATTATTTGCCTCCCACCATACTTTAGGGTACTGAACAGGACGAATTTGATTATTAAATCCAAAAAGCATGTTCGGTACATAGACGATAGGAATACAACATAAAGCAAAAATAGTCGTACGGCGCCATTTAAATTTACTAGCAATATAATGAGCCCCAAAACCGCTCAAAAAAGCATATACGAGTACGAGAACCGCACTCCACTTTTCAGTGTCGCGAAATCCTCGCCAAAACCACACATACTTAAAAAGCCAGGCATTAAAAGATAAAAAAATACTATCCCCAAAACCCACCGATAATACAAGAGCTACAAAGCCCATAAACACAATAAACAGGACAAAAAACCGCGTACACACATCGCGCAATCCACTAACAACCCCTAAAAAGATAATCGAAGCTAAAGCGGCACCGCTTACCCCCCAAAGCCATGGTCTTTCCTTCGGAGAGCTCGAGTACGTGCCCCACGCTTCATGCTCACCCCAAAAACCATAAAGCGCAGCAACATTAGGAAGTGTACCTATATTAATATCGCTTGCCGTTTTAAATGCCTTAAAATCCACCTCTGTAAAGGTGGTGATGATAATTGTTTGTGTGGTGAAAGCGGGGATGAGCCAATAACTACTCGCAGCACAGAGGATTATGACTGACATACAAAGTCGCCATAAAAATGTTTTTAATATTTGCCACTCCTTAGCCATCACTATCCAAAAAACAGCGGCAGCGGCGTATACGCTCAAAATAATTACTCCCATGACAAACACATGAAGCGAGAACATCCCTATCACAAACAACCACCCAAAAGCATAAAATATCAATCGCCAAGAAAGCTCTCTAAAAAAACGCACGAGAAGTGATAGGAACGGAAACAAAAAAGCATACGCCATGAGCACCTTCCACTGTCCGGCAAGAAACCGCTCATAAACGAATGGATTAATGGCATACAAAACAGAAACGAAGTACATTTCATCGTAATTATTAGAAAAAGGATAGAACTTAAGGGGTAAATAAAAAAGAATAAAAAAAAGCGCGAATAAAATAAGCTTCTCAAGCACCCATCCACTCAAGATAAAATGAAGAAGATAAATTACGTATGACAATGGAAAACCAGACGCCGAAAGACCACTAAAAGATGGCAAAACAACGCGGGGCCCAAAGACCATATCAAGCACGATAACGTAACCCGGTAGTAGCATTTGCCAAAGCACAATACATGCGCCAAATACAGCAAATAACTCATACTGGAAACGATACGCGAAATCTTTAATTCTTTGCATACTTATTTAGATGACGCTTACACTCGATAATTTGAAGTACAACCGTCATAACAAGAAAAAAATATGCATACACCGTCATCGCTTCGGACCAGGTATTTTGATTAAACAAAAGTAATATCGGGCATGAAGTGAGTATAATAAGAGCCACCACGCCAATAACCCAACTCTCCCACTCATACACAAAAAAAAGCAGGAATAAAAGCCATAGCAAACCAGCACCCAAGCCATATAGCCAAAAAAATACACCTGCCAACACCATAGCAAACATACCCCCTATTTTTTTAGTTTTCATATCAGTCCATACACGCCAAAGAAAATTCCTAAAAAATATCATTTATTTAATTATATTATTTTTTACTCCAATCCTCTGCCGTTCCATATGTCCAACATACATAAGGCACATGAGTAATGTTATACCTGAGAAAAATAAGCCAAAATAAAACCAGCGTTGCGAAGTAAATTCGATCACCATCTCTATATCATAACTTCCATCTGCATTTTTAATACAAGAAACACTAGAAGTTGCGCAAAGCACCGAAGGGTCGACATACCAAGCATTTAAGAAACTATCGAGCTGATAGTGATACACACTAGGCACCACATTAGGCTTAACGAATGGCCACCAACTATTCAATAATCCATGCACCCTGGCATCATTTAACCCTAGCTGCCAATCGACATGATAACCCTCACTCATGGCGAGAAAAAATGGTGTTGTGGCGCCCCTTACATGCACGAGCTTCTTAGTTGGATTAATAAGCTCAAAGGTGGTTGATGTGGGATGCCAAAGTCGCTCCTTTGGCTGAGTCACTAAATAATACGCGTTACTAATACTAGGAATTTCTATTAGTTTAAAATTGTCGTAGTGATTAATAATTTTGATACCACCACCACTTTCCAGCGCATAAACATATAAGCCCACCTTTGTAGCCCCATCCGGCACCGTAATTACCCGAGAAAAAGTATGCCAAGCTGTGTCGGTTATTGGCAACTTAGAACTTATAATAGTCTTCGCTTCGTCATCAAACCCAAGATAATAAGATCCATTTGGAGCATTAGGACTTTGATAGTCAAAACTAAATAAATATTGAGCCCCCGCTTTAACCGGAATCATGATATAAGAGCAAGCATTATGTCGCGTCGCATCAAGCTTGAGCGCCTGATTACCATCACTCTTATTTATAGCATCCAAACTCATAGAAATTAATGGATCATCATCGTAATTATTGCAGTCACTTACTTTTTGTTGCCACGTCCCAGATTCAAATGAACCATTTGAAATCAAATTAATAAATGAATAAGAAGGATCTTGATATGTCACAAAATTCTTTGGTGTAGAAAAAGGAATAAAAACTTTTGGAGCGATTAATAAGGGTGAGTCATTAATAAGAATATTACGGTTCGTTCTACCCAAGCTATAAAACGCAGTTTCTTTATCAGCATCTATATTAATAATACTAGAAAGCTTGCCGCCCGCAGAAATACCCTCCACATCCAAATTTTCGAACGGAATAAAAATATGAGTTGTGGGATTAAATTTATTTTTTACTGTGGAGGTGGTGAAATAAAATTGACGATCTAACTTGTTATTAACTAAATCGTAATTAAGATCAAGATTATTAAAAGAATCAAAAGAATAAAGCGTAGTAAATGAAGTTATGAACTTTTTATAATTCTGGTTCTCATACACGACCAAATCTTTTGTTCCCATATCAATCTTCTTCAACCACGAAATACCGCCAAGAGCCTGAATGTACAATTGCCGGATATTGGGATTTTTATCTCCTCCATAGTATTGAAAAAAATCATCATCGTTTACAGTGTCCTGAATAGGAACGATAACGTATTTTACTGCGGAAATAGAAAAAAGGTCCTGAGAAAATTTATGATTAAAAGAACTTATTATTTGTTCTGGCTTGGGCCAATTAATAAAATCCTGATAAGACAAAATGCCTTGCCAAAACGATGGTACGATATTTACCAAACTTAATCCTGGATGATTATTTGTATTAATACTCCATCGTGAATTACTTGGTATCCATAAAGTTCTAAAATATTCTGGCTGAGATTCTATAAAATCTCTAAGTATCAAATAGTCAGATGGGATATTCCGCGGCACAAACATTGCGCCTATTTCTCCATTAATAATTGGTTTGGCGTTCCAAAGAAAAAGTCCCAGCACAAAAACAATAAGCGAGCCCTTAAGAAAAATAAGGGTTTTACTCCTATTATAATTTTTTAAAAGCCAGGCTGTCAGAAAACCAAGTAATACGGAATAGCCAAGGGTGGTTAAAAAATAAAACTTTGTCGCCTCTCTAAATGCATCGAAACCTGGGACGTTACCGTAAAGCCAAGGATAAACATGTGGAAAAGGCTGATCAACTTGCTTAGCTAAAAAAATACCCATCAAAGATATGGCCGCAAAAAAAGTTATGTATTTATTTTTTCGATTCAAAAGAAAACCCACAAAAGCAAGGATAGGTATAAACCAAAAATAAAAAGGGATGGGCTGCACAGCAAACCACTTAATTACTGAGCCGGTCCAAAAAGGGTGAAAAAGCGAAAAACTAGACTGTAAATTCCAAAAATTATTTCCAAACAAAGACCTATCTAAAATAGCATTACTCAACAAAGATCCGCTCCTAATCTGGGGAAAAATCCAATAAAAGTTTAAAAAAACAAAGCAGAAAAAAGCCGCGCCCACTTTTCCTAATAAGGAAAGGGGTCTTACTTCACTAAGCCTACCTATAAAAAATAAGAAATATAAAAGGTATAAAGCCATAACAAAAATGGATATGTAGGACATTCTTATATCGTAAAAACCAGATGTAAAAAGTAATAAAGAGGATGCTAATAAATACCTAAAGCTTTTATTTTGAACCTCTAGTCCCATTATTAAAAAAAGGAATGCGCTCACACAAAAAGCCGAAGCAATAATTATCATCTCATGACCCTGTGTTGATATAGATAAAAAATAAGCATTAAAGGAAAAAACAATTGAGCCAATAAAAGCACCCTCGTCGCTCGACGTAATTTTTCTAACAAAAAAGAAAGCGCTTAGTGGTAACAAAAATATTATCGGCAAAAACACTACAAAAAAATCTGCTACATTCGAATTAAAATTGAAATATCCAAAAATACTATAAAAAATATATACGGGCAATTTCCAAAAAGTTAGATCTACAGATCCAAAAGCATTAGTAGACCAGATTGAGGGAATAGAAAACTCCCGCAACTTATTAGCATAAAAAAACCACCAATCTGAATATTGAAATAAAGAAAACGTAAACCAATTGTGATAAATAATCACGCTCAAAAAAATCAATACAAAGCTATAAATAAAAGGCTTGATTTTCATGACTTAGCCCCAAAACTCTACACCGTTGAGCCAACATACAAAACAGTTGGGGAAAATAAACATATTCGACTAGAAAATAAATTCAAAAACCTAAAATACCACTTCTCTAGGTTACGCTCAGAAAAACCAATAGGATACATTGTATATCGAAATTTTTTACTTTTGTTTAATGTAGCCAAAAAAGAATATATAGAATAATTGAGTATGTGCGAAGAGTCATATTTAAAATGTGGAGAAAGCGGATTGGGTACGGTTATTACAATTTTAATTTTTGCCACCTTCTCCATTTTTGAAATCACAATTCCAATTTTTTCATTACTAATATGCTCCAAAACCTCACTACAAAAGATTGCGTCCACGCTCTCTACTTTATCGTCCAACACGACCGCATCACTACATATAATTAATGAATAATTTCCACTTTTTCTACTCTCATCACACAAAATTGCGTCGTAATCAAAACCTATTACGGACGCTCCATTTTGTTTAAGAAACTTTCCATAAAGACCGGAGCCGCAACCCAAATCGAGAATACTCTTATACGATCCTGTTGAAAAACACCTTTCAATAATCGAAACCATCCTAGAATCAACAGTTCTATTTAAATACAAACTCGTCAGATTACGATCTAATTCTACGTCTTTCATTTTTGGCAAATTAGATGGCGGGCCATACAAATATCCAACAGCTCCTGCTGTATATTTTACTAACAAATAGATATAAAAAGCTATGAGTAATCTTTTAGATTTATATAATTCTTCCTCTATTTTTTTGAAGGATGGGCGAAAAAATACAAATTGTTGTTTTGCAGCCTCTTTATTTTTTTGCCGATAACGACAAATCGTACGACCATAATAATAAAATTTTCTCCAAACATCGTATATGTTTTTAGGCTCTCCAATGTGGTTTTCTATAGCATCGACATGAATCCATTTATAACCAGCTTTTACTAAACGGTTATGTAAATCAAAATCTTCGCCAGCCACAAGAGATTCATCGAGCATGCCAAGATTTTCAAAAACCTCTCGCTTCATAAAACGCACCGCCACAATAGAATCATTATTTCTATAACTCTCTCTTTCAACATAGCGCACCTTTGCCCAAATACTCTCACCAACACTGCGGTTATGTAATGCCAAAGCATCGTATCCCTCATCAATCTTCTTAACACACTCCTCTACAACATTTGGTTCAAGTACGTAGTCTGGACCTATCCGATATATCAATTCACCCGAAGATTGCTTAAATCCAAAGTTAAATTGTGTAGATCTTTCCGGTCCAATTTGAAAAGCTTTGTTGGTATGCCTTTTCGCAATTTTAAATGTATCGTCAGTTGAAAAATTATCAACAATTACAAGCTCTATATTTTTATAAGTTTGATTCTTTACACTCTCTAAACACTGCTCAAAATAATCGGCAGTGTTTTTACTTGCTATTATTATCGATACAAGTGGCTCAGACATATTGAATAATATTTAAAAATTGCTGATAACTTTTATCAAAAGTTATTTGTTTACTCCACTGCCAAGCATTATCACGCAGACGCTCATAGTAATTTTTATCCATAAACAAATGAAAAATACTCGCTGCAAGCGCTGCGGGATTATTCCCATCCGTCACGCAACCAGTCTCACTATCTCTAACGCTATCACGAAGGCCATCTACATTATACGCTACAGCTGGCGTGCCTTGGCTATTAGCCTCAGTTACCACGAGCCCCCACCCCTCCTTTACCGAAGTCGAAGTAAGCACGAATGCATCGCGTAATAAAGATAATTTTTTTTCATAATTTATAGAACCAGTAATTTCAATACTTTCTTTATAGCACGAAATCTCGCGCCTGTGTCGTATCTTTTCTCCATAACTACCATCACACACCCCAGCAACCACCATTCTAGCGGTTGGCATCCTCTCTTTTATCAACTCAAACGCTTGTATCGCATCCACAGTACGCTTCATAGGGTCGCAACGACCAAGCGTGAGGATCATTGGATACTCAAAGTTTTTTGGCACGAGCACTGACAATGGCTCCATATCAATACCCTCTGAAATAATGTGGATTCTCTCTGCAGTAAAACCAAATCGCATCAAATCCCGCTTTGTACTTTCAGAAACCGTAATGACCTCACTACCACCAAGGAGCCAGAGGTACAGAGGCTCAAAAATATAGCCAACTATATTGAGCGGAAAAAAAGCCTGATAAAACCAAATCTCACGACAAAGCTGATGAACAAACATAATAGTCCTCTCGTGTACATAAAATCGCGTAAAAAACGGAACCGTATTCATTTCATCTATAACTAAATCAACTCGATTCTTAAATTCTTTTTTATATAACCTATAAGCGTGCCAATAAACACTATAACGACCACCCACACGAATAATCTTAAAACCATCACGATCCTCTTCCACCTTAGCACCAGGGAATCGTGCCACGATAAAAGTTACCCTGTGTCCGTCGCGCGCCAAACGTTTAGCAAGCTCCTCATTTACCACCTCCGCACCACCAAAACGCGGATGACTTTTATCCTTCCAGCTAAGCCAAAGAATATTCATAGCTTAAAAATTAATCTTCTTACGCACCACATAAAGCGGCCGACCCGCGACCTCACTACTTATTTTCTCTATATAAAGCGCTATGATTCCAAGCGCCATGAGTACGACACCAATAAGAAATACAATTAAGATTGCGAGCTGCGCCGAACCAGAAACATGCCAATTAAGCGGATCACCTAACAAATAGCGTTGTATAAAAACCGCTAACCCAAGCAAACCAGAAAAAAAAGTAATAGACACTCCTAAATATCCAGTTAAACGCAAGGGTAAAAGCGAGTTAGAAGCAAAAGAATAGAGCGCAAGATGAAATAACTTCCCCAAAGAATACTTTGCTTCACCATGAAGCCGAGCCTGAGCCTCAAAATAGACTAACTCTTTTATAAATCCAAGCCAGTTAATGAGCGAACGCGTCATACGCTTATGCTCAGGAAGCGACTTAAATACTATGGCCACAGCGCGATCAATAAGTCGAAAATCGGTCTCACCCTGAGCCATTTCAGTCTCCGATATTAACCCCATAATACGATAAAAAAGAGTAGACCCTCCCCACCTCATCAATCCCTCCCCATGATTACGGGTCCGGATGCCAATAACCACCTCAGCCCCACCCTCCCAACGTGAAATAAATTCTGGTATAAGGCTGGGAGGGTGTTGTAAGTCACCGTCTATCACTATAACTGCATCGCCCGTTGCCGACTCGATACCCGCAGTAGTCGCCATCTCCTTGCCAAAATTACGGCTAAACTCGATGTACTTCACACCTTCGTCCTTCAGCGTGATCACATCCACAGCAAGAGAACTATGATCGGTACTACCATCGTTAACGAATATAAATTCATAGTCATACTTAGGTAGCTTTACCCATACCTCTAATAGTGCGGCATAAATTAACGCGATATTTTTTTCTTCATTAAAAATCGGAATAATAACCGAAATAAGTTTATTTTTCATATTTTAAACAGCTTGTTGGTCATAAAATAATTAACTATTAAAAGCCCAAGAAGGGTAAATGATGACATAACAAGCATACCAACGATAGATGCGAGTGAAGAATGATTAAAAACTATAAGTAAAACTTCAAATATTATACTTAACCCCAAGAAATATATAAAGGAGGTGTTCTCTATAGCAACGAAATAATTAATAAGCGCCGTAGAGATTGCAATACATCCCATTGCTATAGAAAAAACCCCCAACTCTTTAGCAATCAAAAGATATCGCGCACCAAAAAGCGCTCCGATAAAAAATGACGGAAAGGCGAAAAATAATGCTACTACCACGGTCGAAGCTATAGTAATAACTATTAAGGAAAAAGCTAGAATATTTTCCCCCTCCCCATTCCCCCGCGCATGCGCAGCAGAAGCCATTGGCAAAAGCACTGTCGTAAAGCCACCTACACCATAAATAATTATCTTCCCTAAAGTAGAAAGAGCGCTGTACTGACCAGCAAGCGTTGCAGATAAATAGTGCTTAGCAAGAAGCACATCAATATTAGAGAGTGCGGCTAAAAAAAATGTTGTTGTAAGGATTGTAAAAAAAAGACTGCGGATTGCACGTTGATCGATATCAAAAACCTGATCAACACCTTCTCTACTATTAAATATTTTTCGCATAGCAAAATATCCGTAGAGCAACCCAACACCCTGTGCAAACACTAAAGCGAATACCACCCCAAGCACCGAAAATCCCAACCACACAAAAAAAACTGAAAGGATGAGTTTTATTAAGGTGTTAAGTATACTTTGCTTTGAAAGTATAAAAAAATTCTGTAATCCCTGAAGCGTGCCAGTCTGAAGTGCCCCTATTGCAAGTAATGGAATGATCACACTAAAAACAATAAAGATGGGATATTGAATATGAAAAAAAACGCTCATTAGCGGTACTAGCAATACAAAGATCAGCCATAAAACAAACGCCACTGTAAAAACGTGCCGTCGCAAAAACAAGGAAAGATTCTTAATCGATCTACCACTCTCGATATAAAATGCCACCTCCCGAGTCATAAGCATAGCCAGTGCCGCAGAGGGCACGGAAACAACTAAAAACAAGCTGAGTATTGTTGCAACCTCTCCAAAAGCCTCAACTCCCATTAAGCGACCCATGGCTAACGTAAAAATATAATTTAAAATATTTACAACAAAAGAGCTAGCAAAAACTATCGAACTAGAAGATAAAAAAGAATTATTTAAAATAGAGCTATTAGTCGATGATGATTTAGAGTCCATAAAAGCTAGATATGCGGCACGCCCCCATTATATCGCATTTTTTATCCTGCATAAATCTATTAATAGACCAGCTCTGAAATAGTCTATTAATAGAAATACTTGACTCATAATATAAATCATGCTACTATAAAAAAGTAGTAGTTTTTTGAAATTGGATTGGCTTTGAAAGGAAGCCTTGGTGTTCCAAAATAATACACCTAAACCCCGGTAGAACTATGGCCATCGCAAAATCACAAGCTGGCGCGCTACAACTCACAGACACTGAAGTAGTCCAGGTCAGAGAAATCGAAAGCCTGCTCGACAAAAGAATCACACAAACTGGTGGAACGGATGTCCACGTCTGGAAAAACGAATGGTCCTCAAAGCCACCAAGTGCCGCGGTTATTGCTGCCTTGAAAGCAAAATTCGAAGCCCCTGGCATGGGTTGGACACTCTCAGTCCAACCAGACCGCGACGGACCAATCATTTGGCTCAAATAACCAGTCACTATTCCAATACAACAACTCACCGTCACGAAAGGAAGTCTACATGGTCACATTTGAACTAAGTAATCCAAACGAGTACAAAGTATTGGTTAACGATAGACACATTGGCTACGTAAGAGAAAGTGGTTTCTTCACAGACTCAACCGTTATTACTCAATTCATCGAAGTCAGCGCCGCCGACTTACAAGCCATCGCCGAAAAAATAATCCAAATAAGAAGTGTGAAAACAGACGCAGCCTCAATGCTCAAAACTCCCCCGAGATAGAAACAAATCAAATCGATCAAAAAAACAAACCGCCAAAAAGGCGGTTTTATATTTATTTCTCAAAACCCGCGACTAAAATTTACTGTTTTTTTGAATTTATGTATCAAATTTGGTAAAATTATTTCAAAAGTTAGTTTTGCATAACTTAATACTCATGATTAATTCATTAGTTTGGCTATTAATAGAAGATAATCTTGGCGTTACAGGTTTTATAATTAGCTGGATCATCATATATGTCTTTATGATGCTTCTAATCGCCTTCGGATATTTTTTCACTAAATTATTAATTGGAACTCCAAAAATAAAAAAGGGGGTAATCTTAGCCATAATTCCCATATCTTTTCTCGTAAGTTTAATAATAGTAAAAGGCATACCCACCATTTTTAATGAGATTAAAAACATGGAGGGAAAAACGACTCAAGAAACAATAAAATAAAAATACCGCCACAATTTGACACTCAAATCCAGTTCTTGTTAGCCTCAACGGAGCACCAACAAAAGGAGTGTCTTATGAGCCTATTACTAGATGTGACTTTAAAAGCCGTGACTCTTCATGATGTCAAATTTAGTCGAACCAATAAATCAGGCCGCCTCAAAGCCGAAATCTTTCCCGAACATGGCAAAAAACCAATTAAAAGGATCTATGGCGATAGCGAAGCTGATATGAAAGAAAAACTTAAAACTGCTGGCTATGATCTCATGGCCTTCCGCGACGGAAACAGAATAGTTTTACAATCAAACCACGAAGAAGACTAAAGATAAGAATCTCAATCAAAAAGGAATCCTACCCATGAGTCTCGACACTTTCAGGCTATCTCGCAAGAGAGTAATTGCCATCGATCAACTAATCAAAGAACATTTACAAGAAAAAGAAACCCTCCTCAAAGAGCTTCAAGCTGATTGCAAACATGAATTAATTATCGAATTCAGTAATCGCATGGCCGGCTTAGGCGACATTCGAATCTGTGGCCTATGCGGAGCAAGAGAAGAACATGAAGGCTGTGGCTTCAAAACCCTCATCAAGAAACCACTCATCAAGAAACCCGACTTCTCCGAACTACAACAATTCCGCGACCTCAAACCATTAACAGAATTAGTTAACGAAGATCTCATCGCCACCCTCTTTGAACTGTCATAAAAATCAAAAAACTCCGCCTTAGGAGTTTTTTTATTTTAAAAGAAAATCAAAGTAATAATCACCCAAACCAACGAAATCGCAGTTAAAATAAAAGCCTGGCGCAAATGCGTAAACTTCTTTAAAGCTATCGCGCTCAAAGCCGCCGCCTGATTACTATATTGAAGCACAATTTTCTCGTCATCTATTTTTAAAACCCGCTCTTCATAATCTTTCTTTTTAAAATTCACTATATCCCCAAAAAAGATTAAGCTCTCTTTTTTACCCTTACTCAAACGAGGAAAAATAATAGCAATTGCCGACTTCAAACTAATAATTAAAAGTAATCCAGCTATCCCATAAATCACCAGGCTCTCAATTGGCCAATCCGTAAGTCTAACCTTGATGTTCGTAATCCGACTCAAAAGCCCAGCCGTCATAATTCCTAAAACAGAAAACACCGCCGCCGCTTTCGTATCTGCCTGCCGAATCTGATCAGATAAATTCTGACAAATAAAGCGAGCGAAATCCAACTTGCTTCTCATATCCTTATCCATTACCTTAATTCTAATCTAGTGGCATTTTTATACAAACTGCCTTAATATAAAAAGTAAATTCATGCTCAAAGAATTTAAACAGTTTTTACTAAGAGGTAATGTCGTTGACCTAGCTGTCGGTGTTATCATCGGCGCCGCTTTTAGCACCGTCGTCACCGCCATTGTTTCAGACCTCCTTACTCCTTTAATTTCTTCCATCGCTAAAATTCCAGATTTCTCTAGTTTTTATTTCACAATCAATGAAAGTAAATTCATGATTGGCCACCTCATCAATGCCATCATCTCTTTCTTATTAGTTGCCACCACCATCTTCTTCTTTATCGTGAAACCAATGAACATGTTAATCGCCCGCTCACGCAAAGGCCCACCAGCCGACCCCACCACCAAAAAATGCAAAGAATGCCTAAGCGAAATCCCCCTTCAAGCCAAACGATGCTCTCATTGCACCCAAATAATTTCAAATGACTAAAAAACATATTATTTTAATACTAGTTATTTTTACTGGCATTATGGTTATTTTTTACTTTACAAAAAATAACCCAGTCACCTCATCAACTTTTGATGGAAAAAATTCCACCTTCGCCATAAATGGCCAATCTTTCACTCTTGCTAACGGCATCTCCGAAATACCAAACCCCAACTCTAGTTCAAAAATTATCACTCGTTATTTTGGCAACGAAGCGACTGGCGACCTAAACGGAGACAATCTAGAAGATCAAGCATTCCTAATCACGGAAGAATCTGGTGGTAGCGGCCTTTTCTATTATGTAGTGGTAGCTCTAAAAAAAACCGAGGGCTACCAAACCACCAACGCCTTCTTCGTCGGAGATAGGATCGCTCCACAATCCACAGAAATACATTCCGACTCTAAAGAACTCCACGTAAATTTTGCCGAACGCAAAGTAAATGAACCAATGACCACCCAACCATCGGTGGGAGCCGTCCTTCTTCTTAAGGTTACTCCCAGCGGAATCCTAGAGGGCTTAATGAAATAGCGCTATTGCTTTTTTATTAGTTTTATTGTATAGTATAAAACAGCATCATTCCCAAAAAGGAGGTCCGCAATGAAGAGGCTTGGACAGATATTGTGGGGCTTAGTGGCTCTTTTACTACTCACCTCTCCATACTTAGGTTTAACTTTTGGATTAACGTTCATCATTACCGGAATCAGCTCATATTTCTACCCCTCAGCTCTCCCCTACTTTTTCCTGGATTTAAAAATCTACGGTTGTCTAGCAACTTTCACTTTTTTCATTTTAATTACTTGGGGCTATCAAAATTGCTGTGTTGGATTGGGTACATTTAGAGAACATCTCAAACATGACTGGGGCAAAATCTTAACCGAATATCTTTTCGGTGCCATAGTCTGGCCTTATTGTTGGTATATCATGAACAGAAACTTCTCAAGCTTGGGCAAGCCATGGGGTCAAATTGTCGTAGATGCATTCTATTATTGGTTAGTAACCACTAGAAAAGGCACAGAAGTCACATACACAACTTTTCCAGCAATAAGAGAAGCTGAATTAGAAAAACAAGAAAGGACAACGCAAGATGATCCCTCAGGAAAATAACGCTTCTTCAAAATCATTCCACAGTTTTATTCTCTACATCACAGGCTTTATTTCTTCGATCGTTGCAACCGTCGCTATTATCGCCGGTCCACAGCAATGCGTTAAAGGCGAGATTTCAGCATTTACACTTTGTTTACTGATTATCGGGACCGGAGGCTACGCCACGATGGCCTTCTTCCTGTGGGAAAAATCTTTAAGAAAGGCGGGCGATCGATTGAAAGAAAAACCAAAAGGTCACAAGGAGACATCCTAATGATTCCCGAAACAAATAATACTTGGGTAGCGGAATTACAAAGAAGATATCCGACAGGATACTGCAACGATGCAGAATACTTCGACCTTCTTGCAAGGCGTCCTATCATCGCTTGGTTCTCAAATAAAAAGAAGGCTATTCATAGACTCTATAAAACAAGCGGTCGTAATGGAGACGACACCTGGATTATCTCGGGTACCGACGAAGAGACTAACGAAAGACTCTTTGTTATAAGCCCAAGACCACTCTTGATCTGCCTCCGATACCCCACCGTAGAAAACGGCTGGGTACTCTGTGAATTCGAAAATCAGTTAGCCTTATACGAAGCTGTGATCGACTACCTCAAAAGCTAAAACTAGCTTCTAGCCAAACCACCCCAAACCGGTGGTTTTTTCATTCTAACTAAATTTGACATTTTTAATTTATCTTGGTATAATCCTAGCCAAGCTTTAAGTTGAGCTTCGATTCAACTACCGCTCTTTTACAAGGATCAATCATGTCGGAAAACGTACTCGGCGAAATCATATGGCCCAATAAACCAGAAATCGACGATGAGGCATGGAAAAGAAATCTTGGCATTATACGAATGCTCGTTTCTATGGGCGAAGTTACTCAATGGCAAAATAGCGAAGGATCTTGCGTGCCCCATCATTACAATATAGATGGAGTTACAGTTAAATTCTTGCCACATTGGGGTGATTTCTACGAAGTTGGCGCCATGCGCTTATCCCTACCAAAACAAAAAGAAGACGTCAGCTTAGCCGTTACGGCAGTCAAAAAACTCATCGAATTAGGCCTAAGAGAAAAAGCAGAACCAGAAACACAAGATCGTTGGAAATATCCCAGATAACAAACCCTCCCAACAGAAAAGGTAAACAAAATGAAAACAGATCTTGAACCTGGCGATGCATTTGTCTTCAATATGGGCCTAAAAGTTGGCCTGGTCTTGAGAAACGATAATTTTCTTCTCATTCACAGTCACATTCCACCAAAAGTTAATTTTGAAAGAGTCCAAAAACTCCCAGAAGACGCCAAGCTCTGCGACCCCCCATTTCGGGCGGAAGTTGAGTTAGCCATCCAAGGCATCTGTATTGCAAATTGTTTCAAATTCGTCGTAAAAAACTTAGGGTCATCTGAACTCGTCCTGCTCTCACGAAGAGATCTGGTGAAAATGTTCGCTGGCAAACTGGTCAACATAACTCACACAGAAACACTTCGAAAAAG
>CAYHSQ010000014.1:0-14683 GCA_964359365.1 uncultured Candidatus Saccharibacteria bacterium
TCAGGCTTTCGCCCATTGTCGAATGTTCTTGACTGCTGCCACCCGTAGGTGTACGGTCCGTGTCTCAGTACCGTCGTTGGGGATCAGCCTCTCAGCCCTCCTAACCGTCATAGCCTTGGTGAGCCATTACCTCACCAACAAGCTGATAGTGCCTAAGCTCATCCTAAAGCGGCTTGCGCCTTTACTCTTGCGAGACCATTTGGAATTACCCCGTCTTTCGACGAGCTATGCCAAACTTTAGGGTAGATACTAGGGTGCTCCTAACTCGTTCGCCGCTGTCTAATATTTCACGTTAGAACCTTTAAATGCTTGCACATTTAAAAATTCTAGTGTGAAACACTAGACCGCTCGACTTGCATGCCTTATCCACATCGCCAGCGTTCATCCTGGACCAGGATCAAATCCTCTAAATAAAGTTAAAAACTAAAGAATAATAAATTATGCTTTAATTCCAAACTTAAAAAATTATTGGGACAACTAGAAAAAATTTATTTATTTTTTCAGAATAGAAATACACGAAGTTCAAAACTTCATATATTTATTATCGCTTATGACTATGTACTCCATAGCCATAAATAGTTTCATATTCATTTATAAAAAAACAAACTCCTTCTTCTGTAGAAGAGAGTAAAGCTATAGTAGCAAAAGCCCCACCCCGAGTCAACCCCTAAAACCACGACTCATAAGACACGTAACACAACGCAAATTAGAGCGTTTTATAAAAAGATAAAAAACAAAAAGTCCCGCCTAAAGCGAGACTTAAATCGATCAATTATTAAACAGGTAATCGGCTAACCCGACATTCAAAGAGCCAAATTCATCGCCAACATGTGGCAAATAAACCACTGGATTCACTGTTGCAAAGCATCTCCAAATACCAATGGATCGCGTTCACCGCTTTCACATTTTCATCGATACCAGTCAAAATCAATCCCCAATACAAAGACTCATTCGCACTATTGGAAGAAATAGGCCTCAAAAGCTTAATACTGTCATTTCGTCCAACCGTCAGACGCACCTCTTGCAAATCAAGAATAGAGTCCGCCGAAGAAGCAAAGCAATTAGTAATTTCAGAAAGTGGCCTAAACTTTTTAATGTTCAAAACTAATCCATCACCAGGCTGCAATCTTGCGAGGCCATCAACCCCCACCTCATGAATCAAGGTTCCGACTGGTACTTGAAAACGATCACAAGTCACTTGATCATTCTCAGCCACAAAAGCGGTCACAATTTCATAAACCCAACCAATCTCAAGCTCACTCAGAAGCCTATTCATGACAACTCCAGAGAAATCTATTAATTTTTCTTGAGCTATAAACCAATATAGCTCCTTTATTCTAATCATATATACAAAATATTTATAATATTGTCAATATAATCATGTTTATCAAATAAAAAACGCCGACCAGATTATCTGTCGAGCGTTTTTATTAATACTTCCTAATTGCTAAAGAGCCGCTATCCTTAGACTCAAAATACAAATCCCAAGTTAAAAGTAAACTCCGAGGATCGCTCTTTTTAGCCCGCAACTCCCCGCACAAAGCAATGCAAGTCTCATTATTAATCACGCCGGCCGCATCAAGCAAAACCTCCACCAGAAAACTTCTCTTACCGTTAGTTGAGCCTAATTCAATCACAATCTCATCACCTGACTGCAACTTTTCCAAATCTCTAAACTTTAAGAGCCTCATCGAAGCCTTCTCAAAAAAGTTCACGATCGGATAAAGCACCCTATGCTCCAAGTCATTCAAACTTAAAGTCTTTAAAGCCATAATGAATCCCCTTTCGGAAGAGACTCTGTGCTAGCCTCTTTATACCTCAAATAGAATCTAGAAGCTAGTAGCTAGAATCTAGGGACTAAAATAAGGGATCTTAATAAAATAAACACATTCCCCTAACTACCAACTACCCAAATTAATTACCACTCCCACCTCCCCGTCCCCTACTAGATTCTAGCTTCTAGTTCTCTAGATTCTTTCCCTAAAGATATTTATTCGGATCCAAATCACCCCCCGACGGCATCGGCCCACAACTTCGGCTTGGCCTCATCGAAAAAGTATTTCCATCGTAAACCGTTAAATGAAGATGAGAACCAGTCGCATACCCCGTCTTCCCCGCATAGCCAATCACCTCTCCTTTTTTTACTGTATCACCCAAGCTCAATATCTGTTTCGAAAAATGTCCATATAATGTCACTAAATTATTCGAGTGCTTCAAAACAATAAATTTTCCATAGGCTCCCTTCCGACAATATAAATCCTGATCCCCTATCGCAACAACCGTCCCAGCCAAAACCGCCACCACCTCAGTTCCAGTCGAAGCCGCAATATCTACTCCATTATGCCATTTTCCTTTATAACCATTTTTAGCAAAAGCAGTAGCCCCATAACCCTGAGTAATTCTCGTATTACTTGGCACTGGCCAAGAAAACAAACCTTTCAGATAAGCCGGAATATCAATCGTCTTAATCTCACCACGCAACCCAGCTTCCAAGCCTTCAATTTCTGAAGCGATTTGCTCCTGCTTCTTCGCTAAATCCGTAATTAAAGCCTGATAATTTTTTTCTTTATTTTTTGTCTCTTTTAATAACTGAGCCTTCTCCTGCCGCTCGCTATCCAAAATTGCCTTCTTATTTTTAGTGTTCTTATACTCACTCTCAATATTAATTTTCGTATCTTTCACCTCCTCCTTTCTTTCACTTAATTGATCTCTTAAACTATTTAAATCATTTACATCAGCCACGAGCGCCTCTCGTAAACTTTCTAAGCTATTTAAATCCGATAACCCATCAGACAAATCCTCTGGTTTTAAAATTATTAAAATCGGATCAATACCATCAGACAAAGCCAGCTCCCTCAAACTCTTCCCAATCGCCTTAGTCTTAGAAACAACCAAACTCTCAGCTGTCGTAATATTATCCTCAATGCCATTCAACTCAAGTTGTAATTTCTGAATCTTAGTTTCCGAAGACTTAATCCCTAAATTCAACTGCTTGATTGTCCCGTCAAAATTTTTAATTGTCCCACTCAAAGTATTTTTTTCTTCCTGAGTTTGATTCAAAGAATCCTGAGTCTCACTGATCCGCTGCTGAATCTCAGCCAACTCCTTCGCCTTATCATTAATCTGACTCTTCAAATACACTGGTAAGTTCGCCAACGGATCAGTGTCACCCCCCACTCCAAACCCCTCATCAAAATTATCTACTCCACCATGCTCATGATCTTCATTAGCCAAAACAAAACTAAGGTTAAAAACCAAAAAAAAGCTCAGTAAAAAAATAAAAGTTTTTTTAAATAAGTGTTCTTTTTTTATTCCCATGTTTTATCTAATACCCTAAATTCTAATAATTTGAGATGAGTCCAAGGCGCTCTCAAAGTCTCTCGTGAGCTGTACAATTCAGTACTGCGAACGAGGAAGCTCTGAGAGCAACGCCGGAATCGCTCAAATTATTAGAATTTAGGCACACACCTTATTATACGCTACCTGCAACCTACTTTTAACCTCCCGTCCTTCCAAAACCTCTAATATCTCAAAAGGCCCAGGCGAAGCCTTACTTCCAGACAAAGCCACACGAAGCGGCCAAAGCACCGGCCCATTACCAAAAACCTCGCAAAGACTAGAGATATTTTCCTTATTCAATTCTTTCAAAGCCAAAAGTTTCTCCAAAACCTCCTTCGCCTTTTCCAAACCACCATCCTTCCAAACCAAAAGTTCTTTTTCATACTCAGGCACCGCAAAGAAAAATCCCGTCAGAGAATCATAATCAGAAAGCTTCACTAATCTTTCTTTTACTAAATTAATGATCTTCAAATTTTTCCCATCCACCGGCTTATTAAGCAATCCTAATAATTTTTCATTGGAAAGATTTTTTATATATTGCTGATTTAGCCAATCTAACTTTTCAATATTAAAAATAGCCCCACCTTTCTGCACCCTTTCCAAATCAAATTCCGCCACCATCTCTTCCATCATTAAAATCTCCCGATCTTCCTTGGGATGCCAGCCAAGCAAACCCAAAAAATTTAAAAATGGCTCGGGTAAATATCCCTGCTCGCGATAATCCGCCACCGACACGGCCGCAAATCTTTTCGAAAGCTTCGCCCGCTTACTATCTAAAATTAAAGGTAGGTGGGCATACTTTGGCCGATAAAATCCCAAAGCCTCACCGATAAAAATCTGCTTAGGAGTATTGCTGATGTGATCCTCACCACGAATAACGTGAGAAATCTTCATCTCATAATCATCCACCACCACCGCAAAATTATATAAAACATTCTCATCACTTTTTGCAATCACAATATCCCCAATTAAAGCGCCATCAAAAGTCACCTCCCCGCGAATCAAATCACTAAAAGTAATTTTATTTTCCGGCACTCGCAAACGAAATACGTGGGCTTGCCCAGCTACCTCTTTTGCTTTTATTTCTTCCTTAATCAAAGCCGCGCACCTACCATTATATTTTGGAGCCAACCCAGCCGTCATCTGCGAAGCCCGCACCGCATCTAACTCCTCTTTATTGCAAAAACATTTATAAGCTAAGTTTTTCTCTACTAAATTATGTAAATATTTTTTATAAATCTCCGTCCGATCACCTTGTTTCAAAATCTCCTCGTCCGCCTCCAAACCAAGCCACTTTAATTCTGATAAAATATCCTCCTCATATTTTTTTTCCGATCGCTCAATATCCGTATCTTCAATGCGCACTAAAAATTTCCCTTTATTTTGCCTCGCAAATAAATAATTAAATAAAGCCGTCCTCGCCGTCCCCACATGAAAAAACCCCGTCGGTGAAGGCGCAATTCTTACTCTTACTTCCATGTGAGCCAAAATACCATAAAACTATAGGGCTTGTCATTCCTGCTAGTCCTGAGCCTGTCGAACGGGCGGAGGCAGGAATCTTCGTCGAATCAAGAAAAATACCTCACCACCACCGCATTCACTCCAAACAACACCCCGCCCCATAAAGCATCAATCACTGCCAAATCCACCGGAAAATTTTTCAAAGTCGCCAAATTAGTTAAGTCATATGTCCCATAAGCCAAAAGTCCCAAAAGAAAACCTTTCAGGGCCGCATCACCCAAACTCTTAGCCGAACCCACCGCAAAATAATTAATACAAAACACTGCCAAAGCATAAAAAATTAAAAGTGGAATAATTTTCGGAAAAGGCAAAATCATTTCTCCTAATCGACTGACATAAAAATCCTTGGCGATCACCCCCACCCAACTTAAATCCATCGCCACCAAAACCACCAAAGAAATTAAGTAACTTTTCAACATAAAAAGATTATAACAAAAAAAGGGTCAACTGACCCCTTTTCAAAATTCAAGTATTCATTCTTTCTTTTCCTGTACCGGCCAACCATCCTTATCCAAATCAGGACCCTCACTTCTTTCCTTGATTACCACTCTTAGCTTTAATTCCTTCGGTGTTTCAATTCCTACTTCTTGACCAATAACCGGCACCTTAGGACCATTAAACTCCACTCTTCTTTCATAAGTATACATATTCTTAGCAAGACCACTAATCGTTATGAAAATACGCTTCCCATCAGAATCTTCGACAGTTTCAATCTTCTGAACAAAACCATCCACCACCTGATTCTCTTTACCTTTATAATAAATATAACTAAAAGTAAAAATCCCAAAAACTACCACGCAGAACCAAGCAAGATATTTCATTTCAATAACTCCTTTCTTTCGGGCTTTTCTGGAATAATTTTCAGCTTTGAATCTTCAGGCCTCCCAACAACCGCGGTTGAATTCTCAAGTAAATGGCCATGATACACTGAACCAATCACCGTTACCGTCAACTCATCTCCCTCACCTTCAATGCTCACCATATCATGCAACTTAAACTCCCCTGAAACATTTCTCACCACTCTCACTCTCGATTGATTGAAAATCTTGCTGTGCATCGGCCAGCCCCAAACATAAATAATTTGAACGTCTTCCTTCACCTCTAATTCAGGATTTCTGCCATACCGATGAATCTCGACTATCTCGCCTTTTGAAACACTATCAATACATTTGTTATCAAAATAGATACACCAACAAGAAAAACCGATCGCGAAGGCAAGGATAACTAAAAATGAAGTTCTGAATTTCACAATCCACCTCCTTTGGTCAGCCTTAGCTTCGAGCGAGGGCGACCTCTGAGTTTTCAAAAGACCAGACTCAATCTAATCAAACTAGCCAAATAATAAAATAATAATCAGTAAAAGTCAATCAGCTAAAAACTCACAAAACTAATTATATCCTCCGCCACAAGCCTCGCCGCTTCCGGCTTCGCAAACTTTAACGCCGCCACCTTCATCTGCTTTTCCTTTTCCGGATTTTCTAGAATCTTTCCCACCACCGTCCGGAAAATATCATCAAACAAATTATCCTCCTCAATCACTTCCGCCGCCCCATCAGCCGCATATTCATAAGCATTAATTCGCTGATGATCATTTGCAGACTCTGGTAACGGTACCAAAAGCGCCGGCTTCCCGAATAACGCAATTTCAAAAATACTGGCACCACTTCGCCCAATCACCAAATCACTTGCCGCCAAAACATCTCCCCAATTTTTATCAAAAAAGGCTTTGACGTCATATCGCAACTTTTTCTCCCACTGCCAATGCAACGACATCTGCTTATAAATCTCGTAGTAAGCTGTGTAGTTATTCACCCCCACCTGGTGCCATACCTGATATTTTTCCGTCAGCCATTCCACATTATTTAAAATCAACTCATTAATCCGCTGCGATCCCAAAGACCCACCAAACACCACGATCAAAGGTAAATTTTCATCCAACCCCAACCGCTTTTTCGCCAAGGAACTATCCAATTGAGCTGAATCTAATAACTCTTGCCGAATCGGATTCCCACACACCTTCACTTTCTCACTCGGAAAATAATCCGAAGCCTTCAAAAACGCCACTTCAATTAATTTTGCAAATCTCCCCGACACCCTCGAAGTTGCCCCAGGTACCGTATCGGACTCATGAATAATTATTGGAATCCTGTAAAAATAACAGGCAAACAATACAGGAAGTGCTCCAGGCCCACCTTTTGAAAAAGCCACATCCGGCATAAACCAAAAAATCTTAAAAAGAGCCTGACCCAAGCTCCAAAAAAACTTCGGCCCCTCCAAAAAATTCAACCAAGAAAAATATCGCCTCAATTTTGAAGAAGTAATTTTGTGAATCTTCACCCCCTCCCTTTCCACATATCCAGCATACACATCATCCGGCCCATAATATCGCAACTCCACCTCCAAATGCCGCTCCACAACAATTTTCTGCAATTCCTGAATCACAGCCACCAATGGAAAAATATGCCCGCCACTACCCCCGCCAGTAAAAAGAATCCTTTTCATATAGCTTACTAAAATTCTAACAGTAATTTCGGAGAAACAAAAAACAGCTCATTTTTGAGCTGTTTGACTACCTCAAAATCGTCTTACCCAACATGCGCCGGTAAAAGTGTAAAATAATACGTGTTAGTAACACACAACTCAACATCAGAATTATCACACTTATAAGAAACAACTACTTGAATTGGCTTATTACCTGCCAATTCGTAGGTAATTTGCTTTGTTAGATTCCAACAAAAGTAGCTTTCATCATTAACTCCATGCAAAAGCGGGTAAAATTCAATCAATTTTCCATCAAGCATTACAAGTACACCCATTTTTTTACACCCTCTTACACGAGGTGCTTGAATAGCTTGTAAAGTTTGTCCATTAACAAAACCGGTAAACAATTTACTGGAAACAGAAACATCATTAACAATCAAGGTATAGTGCCCATCCCAAGTTTGATAAAATGTCCTTTTAACTAAAAAACATAAACCAAATCCAATGACAATAAGAATAGCAATTCCCCACAACCAACCAACAAAAGCACTAAAGAAAAAGTTTGCCATGAAGCCACTCCTTAAATTTTTTACGATAAAGCTAGGCAACCCAGCTCTCATCGGTTCTGTTATTTATATATCAAATAAATAACAAAATGTCAATATAAGGAAAAACTAGCTGTTGTAACGAGCGACATTATTAGTAACCCCCACCATCGTCATAAAAATTGCTAAAGCCGTTCCACCATAACTAATAAAAGGCAGCGGCGCTCCGGTTAAAGGAATCGCCCCTGAGATTGCAGCGATATTTATAAAGGCCTGAATCGCAATTAACGATCCAAACCCAATCATCATTAATTGGCCAAACTTGTCTTTCACACGACCAGCTAAAAATAAAATCCTCGCTACCAAAATAAAGAATAAGCCAATCAAAGTTAATGACCCTAAGAAACCAAACTCTTCAGCCGCTACCGCAAAAATCGAATCCCCTATCGGTTCTGGTAAATGCTTAATTTTCGTCTCCGACTTTCCAAACCCCACCCCCTTCAACCCCCCATTCCCAATCGCTAGCAACGTCTGATTAATATGATACGCTGCCCCCTGATCATTCGCAGTCGGATTCAAAAAAGTTTTAATACGCACCAATCTATATGGCGTAAAATAAATAATCGCCGCAAGCGAAACCATCCCTAATAAAACTATTCCAATTAAATATTTAATCTTCGCACCAGAAACGAAATACATAATCAGCGAAACACCCAAAATCATCACCGTCGAACTTGTGCTTGGCTGCGCTAAAAGCAAACCACACACTAAAGTCAGTAAAATGATAAACGGCAACAAACCCTTTCCAAAAGTTTCGACTCGCTCCCGCCCTCGCTCAGAAAGCCAGGCCGCCAAATAAATTACAAAGGATAATTTTAGAATCTCTGCTGGTTGAAATGAAAACCCAAAAACATTCAGCCACCGCTCCGCACCCCCAGCCGCAATTCCTAAAGGCGTAAAAACCAATACTAATAAACCAATACTAATAACCAAAAAAATAATCGAGATCTTTTCATATTGGCGATAATAAACTTTTGAAGCCGCTAAAAATCCCACCACACCTAAAGACAAACCAAAAATCAACTGATGCTTTAAAAAATAAAAAGAATCGTCAAATTTTAACTTTGCCAAATTAAAACTCGCCGAAGCCAAAACTACAATTCCCAAAACAACCAAAAGCCCCGCTGAAAAAACAATCGGCCAATCAAAAAAACTCCTCTTTCTAATTTTCCTTGTTGGTGCCTCTTCCATAAACTAGGAAATAACCCTCCCAAAACTACCCGACTTCAAAAACCGCTCCTGATTTTTCACTAAGTGCCCATCAACCACCACACTTCGCATTTCGTTATTCAACAACAAACACAAATCCGCTCGCTCCCCCACCTTTAATCTTCCACCTCTAATTCCATACAAATCATAAACTTGCGCCGTTAATTTATGAATCAACTTTTCCAAACTTATTTTTTTACCCCTCACCACCCTTTCAATTAAATCCAAAAATACTCCAGAATTTGCCACACCCCTACTCGCCAAAGTTCCACCCACTAAAACATTTTCGTGGCCCAAGACCTCCTCCATTCTTTCCAAATTAACATTTTTTATAAGCACAGAGGCCCTCAAATGACTTTGTAGCATCACCTCAACCAAAGCCTTACCCAAACTCAATCCCCGATTCGCCGCCACCTCCCCTAAACTTTTTCCACACACGCTATGCAAATTTTGCACTGACACAAACTTCACAAAATCCGGACTTAATTTCCCCCAATATTTAAGCACCTCCTCCTGCTTATACTTATTTTTCAGATCCTCACACATCTCACTCAAACTTCCATAACGCATCACCTCCGGCAACAAACTATAAATTGGTCGAAAAGACTCCTCACTCCAATCTAAAAGCAAATAACAATTTGTCCCCCGCGCCCGCTTCGCAAAAAGCTCAAATGCCTGATCAAAGTCCTCCTCACTCCCCAAATAAGGTTTCACCCCAATAATCACCATCTTCACCGCCGTCTCTTCATAAATCTTCCACGCTTCGTTCAACGCCTCATACATGCCTTGGCCCTCACCCCGAATCTGCACCTCACACACCTTGTTATATTTCGCCGCAAGCAAGGCCAAATCTCGCACTTCTTCATATGCCGTATTTTTTGTATGCGCAAAATTCAATCCAAAAGACACACCCAAAGCCCCCTCCTTTAAACTCTCCTCCGTAATATGATTTAAAATTTTTAATTCATTTTCCGTCAGCCCCCGATTCACCTCCCCAATAATCGCCCGCCGCATCGTGCTATGCCCCACTAAAGTTCCAACACTCACTCCTAACTTTTGCTGCTTCAAATAATGTAAAAACTCGGTCACATTATGCCAGCCCACACACACCCCATCCTTCCCACCCCACTTCTTCATACACTCCAAAGATCCATATAAAAGTGGTGCGAGCGAACTCCCCTGATGCCCCAAAATAATACTCGTCACCCCCTGATCTAAATAATTCTTTTGTTCAAAATCGTGGAGCAAATCAAACGAGTGATCCACTCTCGAATAAATATCCAAAAAACCAGGGCATAAATATCCCAAATTACCCGCGACTACTTCTTTAGTCTTGATTCTTTTTAAATCCCCAATCTGCGCAATCTTTCCATTGTTCACCAAAACATCCGCCTTATATTCCGGATTCAGCTCACCATCAATCACCCGCACATTGCGGAATAAAACCATACCTTTATTTTATCATAAAAAAAGACGGCTGTTATTACAGTCGTCTTATATAGTTATTCCAAATTCAAAAATTTACATCCCTTGGACCACCAAATTTACAGAACTCAATGGGTTGTGCGGGTCTATCCTGTTGCATTCGTCTATCAAAATCATCCCAATCAAAACCATCTAACGATCCATCCTGCACCACATCCCCAAAATCTCCCGATCGAGGCCGATCCGGATCTGGCAATGACGGCAACTCGCCATCGGAATAAACCTGAGACGCATCGCCAAAATCTTCATCCTCCACCAATCTCTCATCCACACAAGTATCACCTAATGGATGATCGCTCATTTGCAGAACAAAATCACCCAAAGGAGGTTGTCTAACTCCGTAAAGACTATCCAATCTTCGATCAGTTCTTCGGGTCTCCCTCTCCTCCTCCATTTCTGCTTCGAGTTGGTAAACATACTCATCGAAATAAAGATCTCTTTCCAATGAAGTGGATTGATCAGCGCCGTCGCCAAAATGAGCAGCCTCAAATAGCCCACCGCCCATACCAGACAAATAGTCATCAAACAAGAGTGAACTCCCACCAAAGCCCGGGAAACTCAAACACTCTTGAAAGGCCGCTGCCTCAGAAAGAGGGGTGAGAAAGCTGTGAGCCATCGGGCTAACCCCAAAACCCAGGTCATAGCTCCTTGATCCAAAATCCCAAATACGGCTAAATTCGCCGTCTCCCATCAATAAGGCCAGATAGCGAGAATTATTCTCAACGTCTTGATCTAAAACCACCACACTAGAAAAATTCGGAGAATCGGAAAATCGACAAGTGTCTCTCGTAAATAGATCGAGACCCTCTTCATCACATAGAGCATCAACAAGACCGTCATTGTTGGCCAGTTGATCTGGCTCAAAACGAAAACCGGGGCGAAATTTTGTGTCAGTCACATTAGAATTGTTCCAAGACCTTCCTTCTTGATCTTTAAGGGAAGCCTCGGCCCCTACTAAAGCTATCGAGGGCACGACAGCTTCATTAACCCAAAGCCGGTCTACATGCTCAGTCCTCCAAGAAAGCACTCGGCCCCCAGAAGAATTAACCACTAGAACGACCACGTCGCCCACTAAAAACACCTCAGACAAAACACCACTCGATTGATAAGTTGTTTCCCAGAGCTTCAAAACCTTCATGACAAGTCTCCCCAAAAAATAGAACTACCAGAGTTTTCGCCCCGCAACACGCGAAGCAAAATCAATTTTCAAATCTCAAGAGCCTTTTCGAAGCTCTTTTCAAACTTCCCACATTATATCACAAATAATCTAATTTTGTCAATATAACGCACCCCCCCAAAATCCAACCAAAACTAGTAATATTTTTTAAAATCTTGATTTGTATTTTGGAACATGACGGAGGAAAAATTGCATGGTTTCGTGTTGTTCGTTCCCGATTAGAACAACACGAAAATTTTTCCGAGTCCGAAAAACAAAAAGACTACTGATCTTTTTGATTCTGTTTCCAAAATATAAATCAAAGTTTTAGATCAACTCAAAAATCTAGCCGCAAAAAATATTACTAACCCCATCACCGTCATGATCGCCGCGATAATCCAAAACCGCATCGTCACCTGACTTTCCACCCAACCAATCGCTTCAAAATGATGGTGGATCGGCGTCGAACGAAAAATCTTTTTACCCCGCAACTTTTTACTAATCAATTGCACAATCACCGATAAAGTTTCGATCACTGGAATGAAAGCAAAGAAAGGCAAAAGTAAAGCCGTATTAGTTAAAAGTGCCACCGTCCCCAAAGTAATACCTAAAGCCATCGAACCCGTATCGCCCATAAAAAATTTCGCCGGATAAACGTTATACCAAAGAAAGGCTAAAAGCGCTCCAATAATCGCCGCTGAAAAAGTCGCCAAATTAAAACGGTGAAGCACAAACGCCACTGCAGTTAGCGCCGTAAAAGCAAAAAGTAAAACCCCGCCACTTAAGCCATCTAGCCCATCCGTAATATTCACTGAAAAAGCCGAAGCCGAAATAATAAACATAAAGAAAGCTACGTACCAAAAACCCACATGATATGCCCCCATAAATGGCACGACAATTACATCCCAATCTAATCGAAAATAAAACCACAACGCCCCGAGAAACGACATTAAAGCGTAAAAGAATAATTTATCTCTCACCTTCAAACCACCGCCTTTTGGCCCGATATGCTTAATCCCCATCACATCATCAATCAAACCCACAATTGCGGCGATTCCCATCGCCGCAATCGGCAAATAAGTTTCCGCTCGATTTACAAAATTTAAATAACCAAAAAAACCATCAAAAAAATAATTTAAAACAAAAAATAAAGCCGCGATTCCCAAAACCGTAATCCAAATTACAAGCCCACCCGAAGTCGGCGTCCCCTCCTTTTTCTTATGTAACTCATGAAACACTGGCGCATCTTCCGCTCCCCTAATTTGCTTTGCGAAATGATATTTCAAAAGCAACTTGTAAAACCAAGGCTCTAATCCCAAAGCAATTAAGAACGCCAAAAGAAATACCCCAAGAACCCTAATTAGTTGTAGTACTTGTAAATCCATTTTAATATTGCGTCTGTTTGCGTAAACCGCGCCTCCTTCCCATTAGCCCCCAAAACAATAATCAGCACCGGCTTACCCTTGAAGCTAAAAATTGACGCCAAATTCCCCAAGGCTTCATCAGTATAACCCGTTTTACCACCCAAAAAATCTACTTTAGCCGAAAACTTATTAATATTCAAATATTTTTCACCCCCAATCTCCACATCTGGGAACCGACTCAAAGCTAAAATTTCCGGCTTATTCTTGGCGATATAAGTCACTAATTTTTCCAAATCCACTACTGTCGAAACATTTTCCGGCGACAACCCAGTTACATCCACCACCGTCGTATCAGTCAAGCCCAACTTCACAATCTCCTCCCTCATTAACTCCATAAAATTACCATCCGTAAAATTAGCCTCCACATCATCTGCCGCCTCATTATGACTTAACACCATCATCTCCTTAATATCAGTTAAAATCTTATTACTATCTTGTTTGTCAGTTTTATTTTCTAAAGCAGTTAAGGCCGTCAAAAGTTTGGTAAGAGAAGCCATCGGCCACTTCAAAGTCGTATTATGTTGTAAATACGCGGTTTGATCCGCCATATTTCTCACAAGTGCCGCCCGCACATTAAAACCAATCGGCCTAAAAGCATCGTCCAATATTTCAGCCGAAGAAACGCCAGGCGCATCATTAGCCCTATCCGAACTCATAACCACCATCGCATTCGCCATCTTCTCTACCACTTGCTCCTCATCACTAACCTTCCTCACTGGCGATTTTACCTGCCGAGCAACTGGACCATTCAAATCACTCTGAGTATCCAAAATCATCTTCGCCCCACTACTATTTCTAGCCACAAATATTAAAGTGACCAATAGAAAGCCTAAAGTAATAATCTTATGATCCTGACTCATTCTTTATATTCTTAGAAAAGTTAGCTCGCCAGTTATTAATTAAATCTCGATACTCCTCATACTTCGGCAAATCTTTTAATTCACTCTTACCCAAAAAAGCCAAGGTCTCCGCCGTCACAGAAAAGTTAGCACCAGCCCTTTCCACCAGCCCTCGCAACGATAAGTTTCTCAAAACAAAAGTGGAATTCACCCCTCTAATAAATTCTATCTCACTTTTTGAAAGCGGCCCCAGATAAGTAAGTAGGGCTAAAACCTCGAGCATCGTTGCCGACAACTCTGGCCTCATCTCATCTTTCAAAATCTCAGCCACCAAAGAACCGAACTCCGGCTTAGTGGCGAGTGCCACCGTTTCCTCAGTCTCAATTAACGCCAATCCACGATTTTCATTTTTTAATTCCCCCCTAAACTCCTCCAATAAATTTTGGAGCTCTAAAATTTCAACTCCCAAAAAACCCGCCAGTTTTGAAAATTTCAAAGGCTCCCCATAAAGAAACAAAATCGCCTCCAGTTTTTTAAGATTGGAATTCACTTTATTGTTCTAGTTTACTTATTAATATCTCCGCAAACAACCACAATCATATTTTGAGGAGTATATTGTTCGTT
>CAYHSQ010000015.1:0-3566 GCA_964359365.1 uncultured Candidatus Saccharibacteria bacterium
TCGCGCAGCTAAATAAAGATCAATCCCATCTTCAAAGATTCTATAGCGACACTGAGCGCCAATTTCTTTAATCACGGCAACTTTTGAAGTCTTAGAAAGCACCTCATAATCAATCTTCAATCTGGCTTTCTTAGCTTTACCTACTAGGTATTTTTCGATTCTAGATCCGACATCATCCACTACTCCTAAATATTGTTCAGAATCACCGAATTCCAATCCTCCCAAACTTCTAAAACTTCTATAGGGTTCAAACACCCAGCAAATCTCAAGAAACGAAGGATCATTACATTTCACAGGATAGGATCCACAGGTCGCATCCAGTTTATCTTCATAATCCACCAATTTATTCAGTAGTGGATTATAAAGCTGTTCAGCTTGCCAGATTTTACCAAAGATAGAGCAGGTTAAACAAACATCCTCATCGCAGTCATCAGCACAAACCTTGAATTCATGGTGCAAGTGAATTCCCAAACCCATTCTCGCTACCATCAAGGCTTGAGCGCATGTTGCTCTAGTTCCTAGTCTGGAGCAACCGTCATGATGGTTTAAGTTGAATAATCTGTCTTGCATGTCGTATCGAGGCGGCTCATTCACATACCCATCAATCGCAATCGCGTTATGCTTAAATCTCTTCCTAAAATCATCAAAACTCATCACTATCCCCGGTTCCATAATTAAATTCATTTTAATTTTCCTTATTTCAAAGACCAAAAAACTAACCGGCTAGATTATGCAATAAAAAAGCTAATATAGCAATTAAAAAACCGCCAAAGCGGTTTTTGAGCAGCTTTCTAATCTGCTCCGTGAGGGGTTGTTAGCGGTTAACCAAGGTCTCGTCGTTGCGCCAGTCAACTACTTCCATTGGGTCATCGGGCGGCGGCGGATCGATCACTCGACCACTCGCATCAATGAAACCAGCGTGGAACAAGGCCATTTTGACCTTAGCGACGACTGGACGGTGAGAATCCGGAATGAGCCTGAGCTCATGTCCGCAATTGCCAGCGCATTTTCCCAGTTTCCCGAGAAACGCCAAAGCGATTCCTTGACGGGTCTGCTTATGAGGTCGATTCTTATGACCACACGTCCCGCAAATCACATGAAAACCTCTCCAAACTAGCATGACTCCATCCCCCAAAAAAATGTAGTAAATCTTGTTCTATACCCACGCATAGAAAAGATTCACTTTTGTGTTGTTCTAAAGCTAATTATAGCATAAAAAAGCCTAAAAAGTCAAATAAGGCTAAAAAAGCTTTAAAATAGTGGGCCTGGATGGACTCGAACCATCGATCGTCGAGGTATAAGCTCGATGCTTTAGCCACTAAGCTACAGGCCCAGTTAAATGATATTTATGACTTAATTTAGCAGTTTTTTTAAGTCAGTGGAATAGCATTAGGCTTTACGTCTTCCAAGAAGACTTAAAACATGTTAAAAATAAGCTTATAAATCTGGACGCTTAGCTCAGCGGTAGAGCACTTCGTTTACACCGAAGGGGTCGGAGGTTCGAGACCTCCAGCGTCCACAACTTATACACAGGCTACCTCTTTTTCTCTATTTGACTCGTGTTATACTATCTTTGTGGTGGTTAATCTACTACATATTTGCACATTGATAACATAAAGCGTGGAGGATAATTCATGACACAGACATCCGAAACCTTACTTAAACCAAGAGAAAAGTTTAGTTTTATTCGAAGAGATTTGGGATTGGTTGCACATGTTGCCGAAGATGAACGACGTATCTGGGTTCAACTACTTGGCTCTGAATCCGAAAGACAAGAGTTCAAGCTCGAATCTTTAGGATTCATCCAAGTTCCAGGACATAGAGAATGTTACGTCCGTTACAATTCCCAATTAAACCAGTATGCTGAAAATTTCAGTTACGATCAGCTCATAGGAGCTCGCAAGTTAGATAACGATCAGGTTTTAGTAAGTTTAGGTCTATAAAGATTTCATGTCTTAAGACTCCAGTTAAAGCACTTACAGTGCTACTCATACAAGACTCCCCTTCAAGGTGGAGTCTTTTTTTGATTTTCTTTTTTCAAAAGAAAATCATCCTGCGTAGCTTTATGCGAAGCAGGATTTCAATAATAAAAAACTCCTTTCAGAGTTTTGTTTTTAGCTTAAGTAATTATTCATTATTAGTCAGTAATTGTCCCCTCTATCTCCACATAGGCATTAAACTTATCAAATACTATCTGGGCATCAAGGCTGCTATTACCCACATTAATAAATCCCCTCTCTAGCGAGAAGATTGATACGTATAAATATCTATCTGGCTCAACACTATCAAATAATTCAGAGTCGGGAAGTGATCTTTCGCATTCGGTGAGTCTGAATAAGAACTCTTCTCTCGCCCATCTAGCTTCCATTTCTTGGCCGTGGTTAATATAAAGCTCACTAGAGAGATCGTATTTAGCTCTCTCCCTTTCAACCGCCTCTTCTAATTTGGCATTATTATCGTTAGTTAGGTAGTCATAGACCAGAGCTTTTCTTATGACGTTGGCCACCATTGTTTTCGCTTCCCAAATATTATTAGCAAATAAGTATTGGGTTCTTCTTCTTGTCTGTTCTTCATTAAGAAATTTTGGAGCAGCGCAGGAAAAATAATAAAGCTTTAGACCAGACTTCGAATCAATCTGTAACTGAAGTTCGTTTAGTCCTGTTTCAAAATCGATTTTAATTTCAGGACAATGAGGATCAACGTGATAAGCGCGAGTCCTAACAATCGGCATTTGAAACCTCCTTCTGGGGCCTAAGTTGCATTTCGTGTTGATTGGGTTGCTGCTCGGGTTTTGGTTTGTTTGGCAAACTAACTATCCAACACGCAATAATCATCCATATTAAGACTATTAATTTTAACCATTTAACATGAGGCTCGTCGTCTTCATTGTAGGGAATAATTCCCGGAATCACGTTAACCCTCCTTTCGGTTTTTTATCTAAAAATTAACAAAGCTAATATCGAAACAATGCTGATCATAATAACGAAAAAGATAACATCAATTATGAATGCCAAGGGGTTGAATATTCCCCTCTCTAAATCCCATTCGATCCCCTCTATTAATTTACCCCACTTTTTGGCTTTGATAAGATCCCAGTCCATTCGAAATAGTAATTCTTCCCAAGGGGTCATTGCAGTCTCCTTAATTGGTTAAAATTTTCTAAATTTAAGTTTAAAATTGCTTTCAGCATAATAAACCATAATAAAATAAAAGTCAATAAAAAAAGCTCCACTTCGGCAAGTTAAAGTGGAGCTTAGAACTTTCGTTCTCATTTAATTTTCTTGAGTGATCACCTCTTCACCGTTGCGATGTGGGAATCCCTCGGGAAAAAGTTTCCCAAGAGTAACAATCGAAATCAAGATTACGGCCATCGTCCAAAGGAAAATTTTGTCGAACCGTGTAAAAACGATGTCATCCCGACCAGTTACAAAATCTTTTCCCATGATCCCCTCTCAATGTTTTTTGGGAGACTTTTTTGAGTCGAAGTGACTCATTTGTTCTATTTATAATTATACACTATTAAGTTAACTTTGTCAAATAAATAATTAGATGTGCAGACGTCTACA
>CAYHSQ010000015.1:3666-14381 GCA_964359365.1 uncultured Candidatus Saccharibacteria bacterium
CACATATGCTAATTTCGACGATGTGCAGACGTCTACACACATATGCTAATTTCGACGATGTGCAGACGTCTACACACATATGCTAATTTCGATTTAATATAAAAACACATATTTAAATAAAGTCAATAAAAACAAACATCCTTAATTGACATATTTTAAATTTATTTTAATATGCGGAATAGATTGCCACGAGCTAATTATCGGAATTAGCTCTCGTAATGACAAACTTTATGGAACATCTTGAAGTCGGTCGAGTGGGGGAGTTATTGGCTCAAAAAATCTTAAAATCCCAAAACTTTAAAATCATCGAAACCAACTTTCGAATGACTTTTGGCGAGATCGATATTATCGCCAAAGATACTAAAAAGACCCTCAGATTTATCGAAGTAAAAACTTTAAAAATAAGTGGTGGGGGACAGGGAATTATTCCGGAAAATAATCTAACAAAATCCAAACTCTCAAAGCTCCAAAAAATCTGCCAATTTTATAGCAATAAATATCCCGACTTAGTTGATGAAAATTCCGGTTGGCAGATCGACTTAATTGCTCTCGAAATCGACGATAGGGGAGAGCTAATTAATTCCCGTTTCTACGAAAACATTTTTTAACTCTTAAATCTATAACTGAAAGCTTCCATCACGCAACCTTCGTCCACTAAATCTTTTTTCTCTAGGTCGGCGATCGTCTGGGCAATTTTTAAAATCTTAAAAAAACCACGAGCCGAAACCGTCGCATTGTCGGCTAAATTTTCCATGACTCTTTCCGCTTCTGGATCGAGCTTAATTATTTTTTTACAGTCCTTAGAATTTATTTCAGAATTATATTTATAACTCACGCCCAATTTTTCAAATCTATTTTTTTGTCTCTCGGCGGTTTCTGAAATTAAATCAATTACATTTTTATTTTTTATTTCGCGATCAACTTCGTCATCTTTTTTATAAAGCTCGCTCACTTCGGCTCGTGGCACATTAATTTGTAAATCGATACGGTCTAGTAGGGGACCAGATACTTTTTTCTGGTACTGGTTCACTTGGTGCGCAGTGCAGACACAAGCTTTTTTATTGTCGCCGTAAAAGCCGCAAGGGCATGGGTTCATAGCTGTCACTAAAATAAAATCAGCGGGGAATTGTACGTTAGTTTTTGCACGAGAGACAATCACTCTTTTTTCTTCGAGCGGTTGCCTCAAAGCTTCGAGAGCGTCTCGTTTAAATTCCGGCAACTCATCTAAAAACAAAACTCCTCGATGAGCTAAGCTAATCTCACCCGGCTTCGGGTTACTCCCTCCGCCAATTAAGGCTGGTAGGGAAGAGCTGTGGTGTGGTGAGCGAAACGGTCTGTCGGTTTCGATGCCATTACTTAACATATTAGCCGCACTATAAATCTCCGCCACTTCGATCACCTCTTCTAAATTAAGCGACGGCAAAATACTTTTTAAAGCTCGAGCCAGCATCGACTTACCAGCGCCCGGTGTCCCTGCAAATAAAATATTATGTCGCCCGGCCGCCGCAATCACCAAGGCTCTTTTTGCCATCATCTGACCCTTGATGTCGCTAAGTAAAATTTCTTCTTCGGGCTTCTTAATTTTCACTAAGCTACTCACCTCGGTTTTCGGTTGAGGTGAGAGGGGATTTTTATTTTCTAGATGAAGCGTTAATTCTTTTAAGTCACCCACCGGATAAATTTTTATTCCCGCAACAAGCGCCGCTTCCGCCGCATTTTTCTCCGGCACAAAAATTTCTTCAAAGCCTAATTCTTTCGCAAGCTTTGTAATTGTTAAAGTCCCCAAGATCGGTCTGAGCGAGCCATCGAGCGCCAACTCTCCGAGAAACATTTTATTTTTTGTATCAAATTCCGGAATTTGTTTTGTTGAAAGTAGGTATCCAATCGCAATCGCTAAATCATATTGCGAGCCAGTCTTGTGCAAATCCGCTGGTGCTAAATTAACAATGATTCGTCGATTTTCTTGGTTGGGTGGCCGAGCTCCAATATTTTTAATGGCTGCCGACACTCTCTCTCGAGCTTCAGATAATGCCTTGTCCGCAAGCCCCACAATATTAAAAGCATGCAATCCCGAATGTAGGTCGATTTCCACTTCCACGAGCTGCGCTTTTACTCCTTCAAGCTCCGCCGAATAGACTCGGGAAAGGTTTTTCATAATGGCGGTAATATATCACTTTATAAAAAATCTTTAAATTATCGACATTTTTTACCCCCTGTTTTGTCCTATGTGTACAACCTGTGGATTACCTCAGAATCCGGCAATAAAAAAAGACGGTTTTACGTCTTTTGTAATTCATTCTTCTCTCTAGGTATTCATCCCCATGCCTCTACTGAAGCAAAATGGGTAAACCACATTTTTAATCGAGGTCGGATTTTCATTTCTGATATCCACCTGTCCCGCGGCATTCAGGATTAGCATCGGAGAGCTCTCATGAGCCCCTGCTAAGCGGCCTGCCTTAGCGCAATATGAGTATCTACCAAGGGTGCCATAGAAGGCGGTGTAAAACATCAATTCTTCAAGATTTAGAAAGCCAAAGTTATTAGTTCCTTGAGGCGAAGTTTTAAGCGTCCCATGAGGCGCTTCTCTTCTAGCGATTAAACCCTCAGCGTTTAAGGGGTGTTTTCCCATAGTATAAGAAGGATCGGGCATATTAATCATCCAATGAGGCAAAGCGGAAGCTGCTTGGCTAATTGAGATAGCGGTTTCCGGTCGGCAATTAAATTGCGCCAAGCTACCTCGAGAGTAACCTCTAGCCCTAAAGCTCAATCTTTCTATCGAATCAGGCAACGAGCTATATGCCGGAGTGATCACCGGGCAAATCAAGCCAGCTCCTTTTCGAAACTTATTATGCAGACTCCAGCTTTGAGCTAATACGCTCAAATCATTTTCTAGGATTTCTACAGCATTACGATGAAAGCCGCATTTTTTTAAGACTTTTAGCATCAAAGTCCCAGTTTCTTTAATTTCAGCAGTAGAAACTCTTTTCCCTTTCATTTCCCATCTCCTTTTTCTGGTTCAAAGAACTACAAAATACGGCTAATTTATATAACAAATTAAAAATAAAGTCAAATAAAAATCCCCATTGTGGGGATTTTTATACAATCTAGTAAGAATGATGTTGATCGGGGTTACAACCCTGGCAGTGCTTCACTTTCGGATTGTTCTCTAGGTGAGAAAAAGGGATATCATTGCCACAGCCGACACATTTCCCATATTCACCGGCTTCTAGCTTGTCTAAGGCCATTTTAACGCTCTCTAGGCGTTCCTTGAGAGGCTCTCTCATCGCCGCGTTAGTAAATTCAGCTTCGGCCTCCTCGGCTTCTTCCGCCCATTCTTCGCCTTCCACATCACTACCCATATCAACAGTAGTTGGATTCAAGGCGATATCTTTTTCTAGCTCCACCTTTTCTTTCTCTAAGGCATCTTTTAAATGTTTTAATTCTTCCGTAGTCATAGGTTGATTTTGAGATTTGAGTAGGAGTTTGTCAATTTAAGGGGAAGAAGCTAGAAAACTAGTATCTAGTAGGGAATGGGAACAGTTAATATTTTTATATGTACTGGATCCCGCATCATTTCCGATCGAGTACAATCGGGTGCGGGATGACAGGCGGAGAATGAGCCAGAGAGAGGAATTGAACCCCCAACCTACGGTTTACAAAACCGTTGCTCTACCATTGAGCTACTCTGGCAAAATATTACGGACAGTCTATCAATTTATTGACTATTTAACAATATAAAAAAGAAAAACCCCCGCTGGCCGGCGGGGGGATGGTTTTTTTGATGTCTTACGATACCGCATGCCCATTTCAGGGTCACGCCAGCAATTCCCGAAGGAGCTGTTACTGTCGCATCACCGCCATCTCATGAGAATGTAGTGAATATTGACAGTAAGGAGAGCCCTGAAAACCACTCAGGGGATCCTTTTTTCTTGCGCCAATCACACTTCCTACTGCGGTTTTTGTATGCGCAGGGGAGGAACGAGGACAGGGTAGCATCAGTTGCAATCACCCTTCTTTCTCTGACTGGCGCTATCTAACACCGAAAAGCAAGATTTTCATGGCGATTTCCGTGAATGGGGGCGGGAAGCAAATGGCCTTAGTTAGCCTCGCTCACCGCCGGACGATGGGATTATCAAAAAACGTAAGAGTATTATAGCATACCTAATCATAAAAAGTCAAGCCCCTTGAATATGTCAATCTGATCAAGGGGCAAAATCTAATAAAACCTAGGTTTTATAGGGGGTTATATAAATTTTAAATAAAAAAAGACTCCCGCTGGCCGGCGGGAGCTTTGTTTCTTTTTCTCGACATAACTCATTTCAGAGTCTGCCGTCGCACACCGGCGACTACTTCGTTGTACCTTTCTGCATCGATCCCCGAGGGGTGATCAGAATAGGTGTGTTCAATAAAGCGAGACCACGGAAACTTCGATTAAGGACCTTTGGAGTTGTAATGCCCGATAGGGCACCGGCAGATTTGACCTACTGCCAGACATCAACTTCTCCATATTCCTTCTCTCGACGTGGTTCATTTTTTTCTGGCGCATAGCTACATCCCCCCTAGAAAATCCTCTAGGTTACCCGCGATGGTGTTTCCACGGGTTAGGAATCAGGGTCGGTTAAGTGACTTGCATGCAGTCACAGGCCGCCTTTGTTCTAGCCAGCGCTAAGTAACCAGGAAAAGAACAATTTTAGTCATTCGGGGCCTCCATTGATGGGTTGGTCCAAAAAAACTTGATTGGGCACAATGCCCTTGAAATTCTTGCTGTTGGCGAGGGCATTGTCATTTTCCGGGGCAGATCCCTTACCTTCGCCAACAGCTTTTTAAAGCACTAAACTAAATTATAGCACGTGTATCTATAATAAGTCAAGTATCTATAAAAACCCCATAAAATATAGGTTTTTATGGGTATTGACTTATATGTAATTTATATGATACAATAATATTAACCTCAAGACCGAGGGAGGATAAAAATACCCCACAAGTCTCCATATGGAGCCCGGGTATTTTTTTGTTAAAAGTTGCATTTTTTTAAGGTTTTTCTATGATGAACTCAATTATGAAGATCTATTTTATCGGTATTGGCGGGATTGGTGTGAGTGCTTTAGCGCGGCATTATAGATCAAAAAATCATGATGTTTTAGGTTCTGATCAGTCTAAATCTTCCATTACGGAAGACTTGGAAAAAGAGGGGATTAAGATTAACCACTCTCAAATTACTTCAAATATTACGAAAGATATTGATTTAGTGGTTTATTCTGCTGCTGTAAGGGATTCCAATGAAGAATTAGCAGAAAGCAGGAAGTTTAATTTAAAAGTTCTCTCTTATGCTGAAGCTCTGGGAGAGTTAACTAAGCAATACGACACGATCGCTGTTGCTGGGAGTCATGGTAAATCGACTACCACCGCCCTTCTCGCCCTCATTTTAATCAAAGCCGGCCTCGACCCCACAATTATTATTGGCACGAAGCTTAAGGAGCTTGGTGGTAGTAATTACCGTCATGGCAAAAGTCGTTTACTTTTAATAGAAGCCGACGAGTGGAATCGTTCTTTCCACGCTCATCATCCGCTTTATACTGTTATCACTAATATGGACGCCGAGCATTTAGACACTTTTCATAATTTAGCCGGTGTTATCGAAGGTTTTAAAACCTATTTTAAAAATATTTCTCCTAAAGGTAGGATTTTTATTAATTATCAAGATCAAAATTCTAAAAAAGCCGCAAAAAACTTTCACGAAATAGTTTCCTATTATAATGACAAGAAGAATTTCTGGCAGCTCAAGATTAAAGGTGAATATAATCGAGTGAATGCTGAAGCGGCATGGCAAATCGCACGCTTTTTAGGTGTGAAAAAATCTGTGGCTCGCGAAGCGATGGGGGAATATGAAGGTGCTTGGCGAAGACAGGAGCGAGTGACACCTAAAAATCTGGAGCAGTTTAAAAATATTAAAGCCTTCTTTAGTGACTACGCCCACCACCCCACCGAAATTCAAGCTACCGCCTCGGCACTAAAAGAGCTCTATCCAGAAAATCCATTAATCATTGTTTTCGAACCACACCAAGTGGAGCGTTTAAATAACTTATTCACAGCTTTTACACAGTCATTTGATGCCTTCAAAAAAATCTTAATTTTGCCAGCTTATAAGGTTTTAGGCCGAGAAAGTGTTGGCAACTTAACCAGTGAGGATTTAGTGAAAGCTTTAAAGAAAAGGGGTTTAGACGCTGAATACTTGAAAAATTTCGACGAGAGCCTTAAGCTTATCTCTACGACTAACTTAAAAGACCCCGTGGTTTTGTTTGTTGGTGCGGGTACGATTGATAGTGCTATGAGAGAGCATTTTGACTCGCTTCTCTTAAAGTAAGCCGATGTGGCTCAGTGGTAGAGCAATTCCTTGGTAAGGAGTAGGTCGCGAGTTCGATTCTCGCCATCGGCTCAAATCAAAAAAACACCTTTTAGGGTGTTTTTTTGATTTGAGCCATGAGCGTAGTCGAATGACTTCCATATTTAATTATCACGTATTTTTAATTTGACTTATTTATAATTAAAGTTTATTTTCTAGGGAGTTTAAGCACTTTGTCATTAGGCCTTTCTTAGAAGGAATTCGCCCATGTATGAAAGATTTACTGAGGCTGCAAGAAGAGGGATGCATTTAGCCCATGAAGAGGCTGCCCGCTTAATTCATGACTGCGTTGGCACTGAGCATATACTTCTAGGTCTAGCAAGGTCAGATTCACCCGAGTTTAATCAGGTTATTACTTGCTTTGGCTTAGATTCCGTAAAAATTATCACTGAAATCGAAATCATTATTCAGGCTGGCTGTGGTCCTGCAATTGAAGGCACTCTGCCGCATACTCCGAGATGTAAAAATGTACTCGAATACGCCATGGAGGCTGCGCGAGACCTCAATCATAACTACGTTGGTACCGGCCACCTCTTGCTTGGGCTTTTAATGGTGGAGGATGGCGTGGCCGCTCAAGTCTTGATGAATCTTGGTTTGAAGTTCGATGAAGTGAAGGTGGCTGTCGAGCTACTCAGTTGTTTTGATGAGCAAGAGAGTCTTTCGCCTGTGCTCGAAAGAATGAAGGCGGTTGCCGGACTTGCTGGTATCTCAGATATCCAATTTTTCTTCTTCTTCAGGATGCTTTGGGCGGCTAGCACTTACTCGATGCAAGATTTCTTTTCTCTGGCTAAGTATCGTGCAGCTTTAATTCAATCACTTCCAAAAGAAGTTTCTCCCGAGGTTCCCCCTGAGACTTCGGCTGAAGCCTCAGAATAAGTTACCGAAGAACGTTTTTTAAAACCGGGTTTATCCCGGTTTTTTCATTTGTCATTTCACCTGCGTGATATCTCTTGGACTAAATAAGCTAATCGTCCATTCAAACATAATCCTGAAGCGTTTTTTCCACGAGTTAAATTTAAATAAATAAATCGTGCGCCAGATAAACCAAGCGAGAAAGCCAGTAATAGTAATCCTAGAAATCTGCCCCACCGCTTTAAACTTTCCTAGGGAGACCAAAAGCCCCTTACTTTCAAAATCAAAATCCTGCAAAGGCTTTTTATTAATTAACGCTAGAATATTATTTGCCACGACAGGTGCTTCGGCGACCGCCACTTGAGCGAGCATCGGCAGGGGGTTAGTTAGTTTGGAAATACTTCCCATATCTCCCATTGCAAAAATATTTTCATAACCTAAGACCTGTAATTTTTCATTGGTTAAAAGCCTTTGCCCGTTTTTAGTATTTGGCATTACCCCAGCCGTCCACACAATTAAATCAGCTCGAATCTCCTCGCCTTCACGATTAAAAATTTTCCCCTTTTCTACCTTACTTACATAAAAATTATTTAAAATTCCAATGCGCTTTTTTTCTAAAATACTCTTCGCTTCATCTCGCAAACTTTTTGGAAATTGCACCAAAAGTTCGTCTGCCGAATTAATTAGATAAATCTTTGTTCGTAGGCCAGACTTTTTAGATTTTTTATAGTCGTTTTCTATTTCGCTGACAAAATCATCGAGTTCAGCCGCAAGCTCCACTCCAGTTGGTCCACCCCCTATAATTACCAAGTTTAAAAGCTTTTCTTTTCGATTGAGCACCCCGGTCAATTCTCTTTCGTAAATTTCAATCACTTTTTTCCGAATTTCAATCGCATCTTCCAAAGATTTCAAACCAATCGTATTTTCTAAAACCCCAGGCAAACCAAAGTCATTTATCTTGGCCCCAGTGGCGATTACTAAGTAATCAAACTCAATCTGTTCGCCGTCTAACATCACAAAGCCGTCATCTTTATTGATCTCGTTCACCCAGCCGATTTTAATCTTCACCTCACCCTTTCGAAAAATCTCACGAAGAGGCTCGGTGACTGAGGTGGGGGATAAGCTGCCAGTCGCCACTTCGTGCAAAAGTGGCGTAAAAAGAAAGTAATTCCGCTCGCTAATTAAAATTACTTCGAGGTTTTTACTGGCGTGCCTAGCTAGGTGTTTCGCCGCGTAAACCCCTCCAAAACCCCCACCAATAATGACAATCCGTTTCTTCATTGCTTAATTATAGCCTACCTTAAAATCCTTTAGGGTGCGGGGTTGATTTATTATCTAAAAAGTTGTAGAATGGTATGACTTTAATTAAATAATCATGGCCAAATCAAAATATTCTGAAAATTTAATCCGTATGCGCTGCACCATTTGCAAGCGTTATAACTACTACACTAGGAAGAATAAAAAGACGGTTGAGCGTAAGCTTGAGCTATCTAAGTTCTGTAAGTGGTGCAAACACCACACTTCTCACAAGGAAGCTAAGAAGTAGGATTAATTTTAAAAGCCCCGGTATTATCCCGGGGCTTTTAAATTCTAGGGCTTTATTGTATTAATTAGATTAGTTGTTTCAAATCACTCAAGTATTTAAAAGGGCTAGCTCATGGAAACTCTTGTCGGTAACGATATGACAATTACTGAAAAGATTCTTATGCTCGCGACTTTTCTTGGGTTTATGTTTACCATTTTCGGCTATGCCGGTTGGCTAGGTAAGTATTCTAAAAGATTTGGCTTTTTAGCCCTAATAATCTTATTTACTTCTTATATTAGTGGATCGCTTTTGATTCAAGAAAATAACAAGTTGCGTCATAAGTCTCATTCCGTTAAGTCTGGAGTATTATTAAAAGTCTGGACAAAAAATTACGGCTCAGAAACTAACCGCGACATCCATTACTTTGTCAGAATTCAGGGTAGTATTGATGATGAATGGGTTAATAGGGACTTAGAAGTTAGTAAAACCAGCTTTGAAAAATTTTCTATTGGTACTCCAGTGGAGATTGTCTTTCCTGAAAAATACTATTCACTTATCGAAATCGAACCTTGAATGGCGACCCTTTAATTAAAAACCCCGCGCATAGCGGGGTTTAATATTTATTTTACAAAATAGGCTTAAGTTTTCTCCAAGTTTCAAATACTAATTGCTTATCAAGTATCTGATCCATTTTTCGCCAATCGCCGCGCTCTGGCACACCCATGGTGTCTGCGAGCATTAATCTTAAATATTGTGGCCACTTAAAGATGTGAAAAATAAACATCTCACCCGAAGCGTTTTCGTAATAAAGATAAGGACCCTCTCTTTGGAAAGTTTCTTGGAGAGATTCAAAAGAACTAATCTTCTGATAATCGGGGAAATCACTTTCAATTTTTGAAAACAGATCGGTGTTTGTCGGCACCGCATGAATATGCGCGTGCTTTACGGTTTGCCCAACAATGCCATGTTCAAAAAAGATTGGCCTTTGGCCATAAGTTTGAAGCAGGGCATCTGTTATTTTAGCTTTAACCTGAGTAAATTCTTCTATTTCGCTCGTAGTTAATTCTCCAAAGCAAATTGTGTGTCGCTTTGGCACAATCAAAAGATATCCTTCGGTCACCTGACCCTTAGTCGGAAAAACTAAAAAATTCGCGCTTTCAAAGATCAAGTTATCCTCAAAAGCACGTCTGTCACAAAACGGACATAAAATGCTCATGAGGATCTCCTTTGTTGAGTTACTAGGCTCAATCTATCATTAGCAACTATTTCGTCAATCCCGTTGGATATAGCAATTCATCCAATGGGATCAATATTAATCTAGATTTATCATCTTTTTAATGATAAGATTTATTTTCAAAGGGGGTGTAGTGTTAACGGCTAGCACATTTGTCTCCAAAACAAAGAGTCAGGGTTCGAATCCTTGCACCCCCGCGTATTTAAAATCAGGCCGTATTTTATCCGGCTTCGTAAATATGAAGCTGAGTGTCAAAAAAAAGCCCGGCAATGAAGTGCCGAGCGTTCGATCTCTTTCTTTTTCGTCTTTATGCCAGATACCGCATCGTCGATAGAGCGAGGAGGGAGGTGTAGAAGACCGCATCCCATTTCCGTTGACCGCTCTTGATTCGCGGGCGAATCCAGAGCATATAACCAATGGCATAACAGATGGCAAACGCCGACCAGAAATTCGAGAATTCCTTCATGCTAGTACTCCAGGAAAAAGGGGTGTTGTATATTTAAGCCTATTTATATACTATCATATATTATAATCTTTGTCAAATAAAGATGACCTTCAATTATTTATATTAATTATTAAAGATAAGCATACCAAAAACCCCAGCATTTTTAATAAAACAGGTTCTAGTTCGAATTCGCTCACTATAAGTAACATCGTCCACTAGCCCCTGCAAATTTTACATATTTATAATTAATGCTATT